>JBCDAD010000067.1:0-9445 GCA_039186325.1 Pseudomonadota bacterium
AGGCGGGCATATGTGAGCAATGCGATCGCTTTACTGGCCCCCGTGCGAATGAGGTCCATGGCGGCGTCCTGCATGGTCTGATCCATCTCCGCATCGTCCAGCACCTCCAGGCCCGATGATACAGCGCCTACGGGATTGATCAGATCATGGCAAACCTTTGATGACAAAAACGCGGACAAGGCGATTGCATCGACGTCATCATGTGATTTTCTTTCGGCGACTTTTTGCGCGGAACTTTCGGACATTGCTTTGAGCGCTCCTGAATACGAACGCGCAATTAAGCGCGATTCGCCGGGAGTATCCGCTCGACCAAAAACGGCGCCGTGAGGCGCCGTCTTCGCAAGCCAGAATGGGGTCAAGCCGTCGTCGTCGAGCATGCGCTCGTGTCAGACCCGCACCCAGCGCCCGGCGCTGTTGCGATAGCACTCGCCCGCATGCGATTGCGCAATCAGCTTCTCAGCCGCCAGCGCCGCCGTGACTTCGATCGTCACGCCCTCGCGCCGAGCCAGGTCCGCGTATACGGATTTTCGCTGCTGGTTCGTGTCGCGAACCTCGCGGCGCAAAGCGTCATCCGCCCTTGATGGATCGGCAAATCCTAAATAGCCGTCGACTTGTTCGCCGACGATACACTGGTCTTTTGCGCGCTCGATCGCTGGGCTGGCCGCATCGGCCCCGCCAAAAACAAACAGGCCCGCAAGGCCGAGAGAAATCAGTGCAATGATGGAATATCTGATAGTCATGAGCCCAATTCCGTCCCTAGAAAATATCTGGATTGTCTGAGATAAGATCATCGATCTCCTTGTCCAAGCGCACCCGGACCTCCTGATCGATCTTAACGTTCAAATTGACTTCAATCGGCTTATCGCCGCCCTCAAGACGCACCGTCGTGCATGCTGAGAGAGCGATCGCCAGCGCAAGGGGCGCGGCCCCGATAGCATTCCATTGTCGACTCATCACCATCGCCTCGCCTCGTGTCGTAGCGTTCCAAGATATTTTACGCCACTTTTCGTTCTTAGTCCTATTTGATCGACATGTCGAAAAAACGGCGCAATTGTGGTCAAGACCCCTATCAATTCGCCGATTCCTGGGCGCTGACCGCGTCTTCAATCAACATTTGCACATCTCGCGAGCGATTAGCCTGATTGAGGAGATCGAGCAAAGCAGCCTCAAGATTGATCGTGTATTTGACCGGCACACGAACGCTCTGCTGGTTCACCGGCACATCGCCGCGACCTTCGAAGACCATCTGGAAATCGATGCTGCCGTCGAGCGGACCATCTACGGTTACCGCCAAGCTCTCGAACTGAAGGTCGCGCAATATCGAAAACGCAATCTCCGCCTGTTCACCGGCCTGCGCCGCAGTTTCGGCGGCTTGCCCGCTATACTGCACAAAGCCGGGTCCGTCAGATCGCAAAACGCCATTCTCTATCCGCGCCTTGCCGTCTTCGATGACCAGCGGCAACACGCCGCTCAAACGGCCTTCGCCCCTCAGCCCGTCAACATCAAACGCCTCCAGCATGAGGGCGATATTGACGCTCGCAGCCTCAAGGCGCGCAGTCGCACTGCCACCGGTCATGGCGGCGTTGGCCCCATAGACGCCAAGTTCGCCCCCGAACCAGGGAAACACTGCGCGTTCGACGCGCAATGTCTGATCGCCAGGCATTTCAAAGATCACTTCGCCATTTTCCAGCTGCAGAGCTGAAAGATCGATCCGTCCAATCGAGAGCCTTTGCGGACCATCGGTTTCGATTGGCCAGAGAGCGGACAATGCGATGTCGCCCGTGATATCCGCCGTCTGCGTGACCGTGATGCCCGGCCCTTCAAATGTCAGCGCGTCAAAAGAAAGCGCGGCATTCGACCCGAGCTCGTCCGGCCGCCAGGCGATATTAACCTGACCATCGACGGCGCCGGTCGTTTCCCCGACAATTCCGCGCAAAACCGGCGCCAGATTCTCAGGTTGTAAGTTGGCTGGCGAGAATCGCAACGCCTCAAGATCAATAGTGGCCTCGCCTGTTGCATTTTGGACGTCGTGCGCCCCTGCGCCTTTGCCCAGGATAAATCCGCCTGGCGTTTTAACCGTAAACTGAAATTCAGCATCGCGATCATTTAAAATTGCTTTTCCCGTTGCATGCACAGGCGCGACTAATGGGGGCTCATCAACAAATGAAAGCCTTACATCATCGATGTCTGCATCGCCCGCCATCCGCTCGCCGTTAAGTGAAAAGGTAAAAGCGCCCTTGGCGCCGGCAAAGGCAAGCATCTCATTATACTGGAAGGCGCCGCCGGACAGCACGCCATCTATGTTGGTTTGCTGGTTCGCTGGCGCATAATTCGCTGTTAGTTTGATTGTCGGCGGACGACCGGCGAAAACTGTCTGGCCCAACCGATACCGGGCGTCGCCTGCGTCAACAACGCCCTGCACGCGGGCTAATATTTCTTCGTTCCACGTGAACTCTGCGAAATTGTTCTCATCCATACATATTCGCGCATTGCGCAGGATGATATCCATATCCTGTTCGTCAATTTCCATTTGCGACTGTGCAATCGCGACACACGCGTCATCGCGTTGACGAATGAACATGCGACGATCATCCAGAGAAATCGAAGTGGAGAACGCCCCATCGACTGGCGTATTTCGAATTGACAGGCGCCCGATATCCGCCTTCTCAATATTGGTTTGAAGACTAATATCAGCCCTTGCGCGGTCAGACTGATATTCACCACGCGTACTTATTGTTGCGCTTTGAAAGGCGATGGCGTCAGAACGATAAGCGCCGATTTTAGCAGGAGCCTCAAAGTACCAGACGTCGTTCTCGCGGGACGCGCGCAAGGTACCCAGCCCATCTATGGCGCCGCCACTTACATCATAGCTAAGCCCAATTCTCGGCGCGCCGTCCAAATACGAGAAAACCGGCGCCCCGTCCAGTGGCGAAACATGCAGAGTCGCCCCTGTGTTCGTCTTTGCGGTGAGTATTTTTTTCTCGTCGAAGCTAATTTCGTATCCACGACCGTTGGTTCGCGCAACCAATGCGCCAGCAAAGGATATTGTTGATACGGGCTCGCCGAAGAAAAACTCAGTTTCTTGCCGCAGATCAGCAAAAACGCCGGCGTTATCAACGTCAAACTCAAGTGCATCGATAGCCAACAACGCTTCACCAACCAATGGCGCGTTGTCATCAGTCACGAACTTCCGCCACGACCGCCCCGTTGTTGAAAAGGAAATGGCCGCCGATTGCGCTTTCCCGGCGCGCGCCGTGATATCACCTGAAAATCTTCCGATTGCTGAGAAATTACCATCCTCTGCGAGATTAACATCAAAGGATATTGAGGCGTTTTCCGCGAAGATATTATTTATGCCGAATTGCTCACTCGCCAACTCTGCAGCGGCGGCGCCACCTGAAGCAAAATCATAATCTGCCGAGACGACGCCTCGCGCAACGCCTTCCGGCGACTGGAGAATCAAACCCAGATCAGTCAGCGTTATAGCCTCAAAAGGCGCAACCGCACCGCCGCCAACATTTCCAGCGCCCAGGTTCAGTCCGGGTAAAGACAGCCTTCCTTGCTCGTCGAGCAGAAGCCGCACCTGACCGGGCCCAGCCGTAATTGTCGATACCCGTCGCTCACGCAACATCGTGCGCCAGTCATAATTGATTTTGGCCGCATCAATCCTCAGCGTTCGGTCTTCTACCGGCCCAAACGCAACATCGCGCAGCTCAATATCCGTCAGACTAAGTGAGGTTACGCGCGCTGCCGGATTTGTCATGCCGGCATTGGCCATCGCCTGCCGAACCGCAGCCCCGGCGATGGGTCCGCGCAGAAAATAAAGCGCCGCGGCAACCACCGCCAAAAAGCATATGACCGAAAGAAGTCCCCGCGCCGCCCGCATTCTTAATTTGCTTTCTACAAATCAGCCTGTCGCCCCGCCACTTCATTAAGGCCAATTTGATCAAATAATTCGACTTTTGTGATCATCTTGCCGAAATTTGCGCTTGATGGCGAGCCGTGGCATTGAGAAGGGCTGTTGAATGCTAGCAACGAATTCCCAAAATCCAGTTTGCGGGTGCTAAGGCTTTATGTCTGTTGAGTTTTCCTCTGGAGCCAGCCATGCGGAAACCGGCTATCCTCTGGAAACCGGCCGAACGCGGGGGCCCGCGGCAATCGCCGCCTCGTTGGCCGCATTGGTCGCTGGCGGCAGTTTATTTTTGGTCGCCGCGACGAACCCGCCGGCAATCCAGCCGGCCGACGCACAATCCCAGATTGAGGAGCCCGCAAGGCCGCAACGTATCGCGCAGCCAGTCGCCCCGATCGAAAACCAAACCCAACCAGAGAGCGCAAGTCTAGCGACGCCCACTATCGCGCCGGTCGCAGCGGCGCCGGTCCAGCCAGCGCAATATGTAGCCGAATTCGGCAGCCCACCAAGTTTACGACCCGACCGGCGACAAGCACGCGATCAATCATTTTCCGCCTTTGCGCAACGCATAAATCCACGGCGATCGCAAAGCACCGTGGCTACTGAGAGAAATACAAAAGACGCCTTGGCGTTCAACACATTTTCGCCGCGCGTGAAGCCCGGCGCGAAAGCCCGGAAGCTCGCGCGCGCTGACGCGCCACCGCGACCAATACGGCTGGGCGCACTGTTTCTAGCAAGCGACGAGGACCGCCCACCGCCATTTTTCTTTCCGAATGATTTGCATGCTCGAAGCGGCCAACGAGCGCCCACTCCCGTCGTCTACGAAAAAGATCTGCCCCGTGCGCATGGGGAGCGGCGCCTGAAGCTCGCAAAAGGTGAGAATTTTGTAGACATACTCCGACGCGCCGGCGTTCGGGCGGATGATCGCAATGAGGCGGCGTCGGCGTTCGGCAAAGCTTATAATCTGCGACGTTTACGCCCTAATCAGGAAATGCATTTAACGCTCGCGTGGCCCAACCAAACTATTTTTCAGACGGCTACGCAAAACGGCGAACCGGATGCGCATCTTCTTGAACTGGCTTTTCGCGTCGATCCGCAAAACACGATTACCGTCAGCCGAAATGCGAGCGGCGCATTGGAGGCGGAAACCACCGAAGAAGCGCTCATGGTACGGACGATGGCGATTTCGGGATCAATCAACGGGAGTCTTTATCTTTCAGCAAAACAACAAGGCGCGCCGAACAAAGCGATTGCCGATCTCGCCAATATTTTTGCCTATGATATCGATTTTCAACGGGGCATTTTTGGGGGCGACGAGTTTGAAGCCATTTTTGACGTGTTTTATAATAATGACGGAGAAATCGTATCATCCGGCGATATCCATTATGCTCGAATGAAGTGGCGTGGGCGGACGAAGGAAAAATCATACTATCGATACGCTTCCAGTAATGGCGGCGGCAAAGCGGATTACTTTGACGCGGCTGGCCAGAGTGCAAAACGCCTTTTAATGAAGACGCCAATTGACGGCGCAAGGCTATCATCCGGCTTTGGCACGCGCCGCCACCCGATTTCCGGCTATCGCCGCAAACACAAAGGCGTTGACTTTGCAGCGCCCTCCGGAACCCCGATTTACGCAGCAGGCGACGGCGTTGTGGAACGGGCTAATCGTTATGGTGGATATGGAAATTATATTCGCATTCGCCACGCCAATGGATACAAAACGGCTTATGCTCATTTGCGGAGCTTTAAGAAAGGTATTCGCGCGGGCAAACGCGTCGAACAGGGCGACGTGATCGGTTATGTCGGCTCAACGGGCGCATCGACAGGTCCGCACTTGCATTATGAAGTGCTGTCAAAAGGAAAGCATGTTAATCCGCAAAAGTTGAAGATCGCTACCGGGATACAATTGCGCGGCGATGAACTTGATAAATTCCGTGTGCAACGTGACTTTGTGGATGCGATGCGATTACCAGAAGAAAAATCTTCACCAATTTACGCCAGCGAGGACGGCGCCGAAAACTCGCTATAGCCCTGTGCGCCATCCGCATATAAACTCGCGGCATGATCCGTTCATCAGCAATAACGGCAATCGCCTTAGCGATTGGGCTTGCGGTTGCGGAGCTTCTGCGAAACTGGGGCGACTGGCAGTGGTGGCCTTTTTGGTTGGTTGTTTATGTTGCGTCTGCATTTCACATCGCAGGCGGCGTCGCGCTGTTTATCTCCGCGCTTACGCTTTTGCAGCGCTGACCGCGAAAGAGCCGTGAAGTAAGAGAAAGACCTCAGTTTTTTTTCGTCTCTCGCAAAACTTCATCGATATATTGCTCAACATCGATTTTTCCCGTTGTGCGATTTTTGATCTGCTCACGAATCTTATGGGGAAGAGCCGCCGGGTCTATCGGCCCGGCGGCGCTAATGGTCTCCCGGATCAGTTTCCTGAGCGCCTCGTCGGACAGTAGATCGTTATCTTTTTCAGCCATGGCGGATGCCTTCCCTCTTAATTGAGCAACGCGCCAGCCGGCGGCCCGTCATCGCGCTTGGCGCCGGAAAACCGATGAAAATCGCGGCCGCCCGCCGCCTTGCCGTTGATCGTCAATCCGTCTGCATCCGCTGAAATCTGCAAGGTTTCGCCGTCCAGGACTTCGCCTGACAGCAACAACTCCGCTAACGGGTCCTGCAGTTTTTTCTGGATGACCCGGCGCAGCGGGCGCGCTCCATAGATTGGATCGTAGCCTTGGTCCGCAAGCCATTTCCGGGCCGCATCATCGAGGGTAATCTCAATTTTTCTATCCACCAAAAGGCGCTGAAGCCGGGCGATCTGTATATCAACGATCGCATCCATATTGCCGCGCGTTAGTCGATGGAAAAGGATGATCTCGTCGAGACGGTTTAAAAACTCTGGCCGGAATTTGTCGCGTACTGCATCCATAACAAGATCGCGCACGGCGTCCGAATCCTGCCCCTCAGGTTGATTTGCAAGGTGCTCCGCACCAAGGTTTGACGTCATGATGATCAGCGTATTTTTGAAGTCCACCGTGCGGCCTTGACCATCTGTTAGTCGACCATCATCAAGTACTTGCAGCAAGACATTGAAAACGTCACCATGCGCTTTTTCGATCTCATCGAACAGGATCACCTGGTAGGGCCGGCGCCTTACGCGTTCCGTCAGCACACCGCCCTCTTCATACCCGACATAGCCGGGGGGCGCCCCGATTAATCTCGCAACGGAGTGTTTCTCCATAAATTCAGACATATCGATACGAGCAATCGCCGTTTCATCGTCAAACAGAAATTCCGCAAGAGCTTTCGTCAATTCGGTCTTGCCGACACCCGTTGGGCCAAGGAAGAGGAAAGAGCCCATCGGCCGGTTCGGATCCTTCAGTCCGGCCCTTGATCGGCGCACTGCCGCGGAAACCGCCTCAACCGCTTCCCGCTGGCCGATGACCCGTTTGCCGAGGCCATCCTCCATGGAAAGGAGTTTCTCGCGTTCGCCTTCAAGCATTTTGTCAACGGGCACGCCCGTCCAGCGCGAGACAACGCTTGCGATATTTTCCGGCTCGACAGCTTCTTTTACAAGCGCCGCCCCAGATGCGCCGCTCTCAGCGGCTTCGGCTTCAGACAAAGATTTCTCGAACTCAGGAATATCGCCATATTTGAGCTCTGACGCGCGCGCAAGATCGCCGCGCCGTTCGGCGTCAGCCAATTGTTGGCGCGCCTGGTCAAGCTGTTCTTTAATTTTCGTCGCCGATGCGAGGCTTTCCTTTTCCGCCCGCCAACGCGCCGTTAATTCCGCGGAGCGTTCTTCCAATTCCGCAAGTTCCGCCTCCAGCTTCGACAGCCGATCTTTCGAGGCGTCGTCATCCTCCTTACGCAAGGCTTCGCGCTCTATCTTCATCTGGATGATGCGCCGGTCGAGCTCATCAAGCTCTTCCGGCTTGGAATCGACTTCCATCCTGAGACGCGACGCAGCCTCGTCAACAAGGTCGATCGCCTTGTCCGGCAAAAATCGATCCGTAATGTAACGGTCTGAAAGCGTCGCCGCAGAAACAATAGCACTGTCAGATATCCGCACCCCGTGATGCAGTTCATATTTTTCTTTCAGACCCCGCAGGATTGAAATTGTGTCCTCGACGGTTGGTTCATCGATAAAAACAGCCTGAAACCGGCGCGCCAGAGCGGCGTCTTTTTCAACATATTTTCGGTACTCATCGAGCGTCGTTGCGCCAACGCAATGGAGTTCGCCGCGGGCGAGGGCCGGCTTCAATAAGTTGGAAGCATCCATGGCGCCGTCGGTTTTCCCTGCGCCCACGAGCGTGTGCATCTCGTCAATAAACAGAATGATCTCGCCATCCGCAGCGGTCACTTCTTGCAAGACAGCTTTCAAACGTTCTTCAAATTCGCCGCGATATTTTGCTCCGGCGATGAGCGCGCCCATATCAAGCGCAAGTAAACTTTTGTCTTTGAGGCTTTCGGGCACGTCGCCATTGATGATCCGCAACGCCAATCCCTCGGCAATGGCTGTTTTCCCGACGCCCGGCTCGCCAATCAAAACCGGATTATTTTTGGTGCGGCGAGAAAGAACCTGCATCGTTCGGCGGATTTCTTCATCACGCCCGATTACAGGATCAAGTTTGCCGGCGCGCGCATCCTCCGTTAGATCCTGCGCATAGCGTTTTAAGGCGTCATAGGTTTGCTCTGCGGAAGCCGTATCCGCGGTTCGCCCTTTGCGAATTTCGTTGATTGCGCTGTTCAGTTGCGTTGCGGTGACGCCGGCGTTTTCCAGTATACGCGCTGTATCTGCTTGTGTTTCAACGGCTAGCGCAGTCAGCAAACGTTCTGCGGTTACGAACTGATCGCCTGATTTCTTGGCGATCTCTTCGGCGGCGGCGAAGACTTTGGCCATGGGCGCAGCCATATATATCTGACCAGAGCCGCCTTCGACTTTTGGGAGTTTCGCAAGCGCCGCTTCGGTATCCGTAAGCGCATCGTCTGGCCTTCCGCCAGCGGCGCGAATCAAATTCGCAGCCAAGCCTTCAGAATCATCCAACAGCGCCTTTAGGAGATGTTCGGGCGTTAATTGTTGGTGATTGTCCCGGAGCGCAATTGTTTGCGCCGCCTGAACGAGACCGCGAGCGCGGTCTGAATAGTTTTCGAGTTGCATTGCCGACCTCAATTGAGCGTCTGATGAAAGACTTTCGCGTCCCGATCACGGCGACACGATGCCTCACGATAGATGGGATCTTTTATCGAAAGCTCAAGGCGTCAACACGGCTTCAGAAAAGAAAAAGCTGGCGGAACGCACGCGTTCCGCCAGCCTTCAAGCATTGTCTTAATTGGTAGGGCTTATTCGCCGTCTTTCTTCATGCGATCTTTCATCTTCGCTTTCTTTTCGGCTTTTTTGGCGGCGTACATCGCCTTGGCTTCGTCAGCAGACACTTCACCGTCATCGCCTGCGCCTTCCGCCATTTTCGTCCATTCTTTGGACGCTTTGCCGGCTTTATAGGCGAGGTATTCAGACTCGCTTACAGAACCATTGCC
>JBCDAD010000068.1:0-9332 GCA_039186325.1 Pseudomonadota bacterium
CACTGGACGGAGGTGACATCCGCGACATTTCCAATAGAACTGACCGCGAAAATTCACTGTCGGTCATCGCGAGAATACTAGCGCATTTGTCGCCGTTCAGATTTCGCAAAATAATGGCGGCGATCGTCGAGCGTTGTTTGATTATGTAGTCAAGAAGCGCCTGTTCATCGATCACTTCAATTTTTTTCCACACCGAAACGCCCACCTCGCCGGTGAGGTCGGTCAAAATCCGATCCACTCGTTCCTGCTCGGCGAGCTGACCAAGCACGAGGCGAGTTTCAGCCAATCCGCCCGCCAGAGAGCCGCCGGAGCGCTCGACTTCGGCGACAAATTCTTCCGCAATTGTATGAAGGAGATTAGGTGGTACTGATTTGAGTTCGCTAAAAGCCTTGGCGAAGACGCGCAATTGTTCATCGCTTATGTCGTCTACGATCGTCGAGGCCGTTTCTGCGCTCAATGACGCAAGCACGATCGCCGCTTTTTGCGATCGTGATAAATGATCCGCGGAAATTGACGTCGGAAGCGCTTTCACCGCTTTATTCACTGCGCATAGCCTCTAACAAGGGCGGCCGAGACCGCAACCCAGCCATTTGTAAGTACAAAGAATGATACTTTAAATGGCAATGATACGATCGCTGGAGGCACCATCATCATCCCCATAGCCATTAGGATTGATGCAACGAGTAAATCAATGACTAGAAATGGCATCAATACGATAAAACCGATTTGAAACGCGCGCTGCACTTCCGACAAAACAAATGCCGGCGCCAAAATTGACAATGGCGGCGAACTCAGATCAACTGATTGGTCCGGAAACCGCGCGTCATGAAGAATTGCGACCGCTTCGGAATCGACGCGAGCCAACATGAACTTCTCAAACGGCTCAATGAACTCGGTAAGAGCAGCTTCTTCGGATATCTGATTGGCGATTAACGGCGCCGCACCATTCGCCCAAGCCTCTTTGATTACTGGCTCCATCACAAAATAGGTGAGGAAAAGCGCGATACTGACGATTAACATATTTGGCGGCGCCTGCTGCAGACCCACGCCCTGGCGCAAAATAGAGAGCACGATCAGGATGAAGGGAAGGCAAGTCACCATCATGGCAATGCCAGGCGCCAGACTAAGGACCGTCACGAGAACAAAGATCTGAATGATCCGTTCAGTGAGTTCACCACCTTCTGCCCCAGGCTGCTCGCTTGTTACACCTTGAGCGGCAGCGCTCTCACTGAACAATATGAACAAGCAGGAGAAAACAACACAGAGAAGCGCGTTTGATCGCATAGCGGCCGCTCAGTCTCTGTGCTCGTTGAACTCAGTAATTCGAACGCCTATTTGGTCATTCTCATCCGCTTCCACTAATTCGCCGCGCGCAATTAATTGCTCACCCACATAAATTTCTGCCGGATCTTGTATCTTCGATTCCAATGTGACAGTTGAGTCTGACGACAGCGCGATCATTTCTTTCACCGTCAAATGCGCGCTTCCCACAGAGACGATAATTTTAACCGGGAGAGATAAAATTCTCGGATTTCGCGATAGCTCGCTTTGTATATCTGACGAGGCCATAACGCTATCAACAGCAATATCGTCGCCGGCGCTTGATTGAGTCTCCTGGTCCACATTTTTCTCCATTTTTTTTGGCGGTAGGCAAGCTAAATTTCAGTCGCACAGCGAAACATTGTCAGGCCGCTTCCTCTGTATCGCCCAGCCATGATTTCAAAATCTTCGTTGAATCCGAAGGACGCTCGGCCGCAATATCGCGCAATGCATCCACCGGTGATTTTGGCGCAGATGTTTCTTGAGAGTCATTGGCCGCCAGGATTGCCGTTTCAACACTTGGCGAGACGGCGACTGGCGCTGGTTGATTCTGGGTCAAGACAGGCCGAATAACAAAAAAGGCAAGCGCCAAGACGACAAGCGCCGGTACAACAACCTGCAATATTGATATCAAATTCTCTTTCAAGAAGGTTCGTATGCTGCTGGTCTCGGCATCATCAAGCGTAACCGTTGGCTGATGGAAAGGCATCGCCTTTACAGTAATGATGTCGCCTCTGGCATCGTCAAAGCCAATTGCAGCTGCCACAAGCGAACGAATGGAGTCGAGTTCTTCTGGTGAGCGCAAGACCGTATCACTATTTGTATCTTCAGCGCCATTGACCAGGACAGCGACATTTATGCGGGCCACCGCGCCAGGAAACTTTTCTCTTTGTCGGTGAACCTCGGAAATTTCAAATCGCGACATCTCCGTTGTTTCGTTGCGTTGCGCACGAGAGGTAGATGTGTTCCCGTTCACATCGCCCTCTGGCAGATTGCTGGCGACAGTCACCGCACCGCCGCCGCCGATGTCGGATTCCTGAATGTCCTTTGTTTCGCGGTTCATCATGACGCGGCTTTCGGGGTCAAGAATACGTTCAGAAACCTGCTCCCGCTCACGGTCTATTTTGAGAGAAACGGTAACACGTGCATTACCCGGTCCAACCCGCGCTTCGATTAGGTCCATAAGACTGCTCTCCAGACGCCGTATACGATCGGGTTCATCACCAGAAGATACGAAATCATCATCAGCGCCCGGCTTTAATATCAATCCGTGTACCGCATCCATAATCGCGACTTGTTCCGGAACCAAATCCGGCACCGCAAGCGCCACCAAATATCGTATCGATGTCGCGTGTTGTAACCCGAGACGTCCGCGCGCCATGCCAACCGTAACAGAGGCGCTTGGCGTTCTGCGTGCACGCTGGAAAGCGGAGGTTGAGGGCGCCGCTAAGTGGACGCGGGCCGAACGAACACCCGGAGTCGCCAGAATTGTTCGAGCCAACTCTCCTTCTTTGGCGCGCCAATAGGCGGCGTCAAACATTTCCGACGTCGTTGCAAACCCATTCATTTCGTCAAGCAGTTCGAACCCGGGCTGGCCTTGCTGGGGTAAACCTTGACGAGCCAACGTCATTCGTACTGAGTCCCGGCGTGATTCCGGTACATAAATAGCGTCTCCGCGCACATCCGCACTGACATCCATACTTTCCAGCGCACTTAGAATATCGCCCGCAGCAGCCGGGTCGAGACCGCCATAAAGGAAAGCCATCTTTGGTTTCGCCGCCGTCTGCATCAGGAGAGCGAACGCACTGATCGTAACAACGAGCACCCCCACCAGAAGAGCGCGTCGTTGCACTGACAAGGTGTTCCAAATAGAAAGCAAGTTCGACATTGACATCCATGTAAATTTCTCGCCGGTCGCCGTGTCGCGCCCCGCCACATGGTTAATTTCTGTCTATTTCATTAATTTTGGGTTTACATTTAGTTGTATAATGGCCGCATAACAACTTAATGGTGTATTGTGGCAGCTAATCAGAACTCCGCCCCAGATGATGAGAACGAAGACAAATCCGGACCCGGTGTAATTTTAATTGCCGCCGGTGCGTTCATTGCCGCCGCCATCGCTGGTGCAGGTAGCTATTTCTTGACGCCGCAAACGACCATGACGCCAGATGGGAAAGACATAATAGCGTCGATTAATACTCTTGATACTGATGGTAAAAGTGAAGCCAAAAATCAGAACGATAAGAAAAAAGAGGCTAAGAAAAAAACAGCGAAAAAAAAGGACAAAAGAAAATCAGGCGACGGGAAAAGCTTGGGCGGCGAATTGAAATTTGTTGGTGACGCTGCTTTTTTTCTTCTGGATCCGCTTGTCATTTCCATTCGACCTATTGGTCGTTCACGCCACCTCAAGATCACGCTGGTTATTGAAACGACGCCTGAAACCGCTGAAACGCTGAGCGGACGGGCGGTCCATATTAAAGACGCTATGAACACTTATCTTCGATCCGTCGATGTTTCCGCATTTGAAGATCCAGCTGCAATGTCAAGGTTGCGCGCGCAAATCCAACGGCGCGCTCGAATCGTTGCGCCGAACACGGATATAAAATCCGTTCTGATAACAGAATTTATTCTTACCTAGAGGCTCACCGATGGAATTGATCGTTGATTTCATGTTGCTGGCGGCATCCGCCGCTGCCACCTTTTATTGTATTATCCTAAGTCGACGGCTGGAACGGTTGAACGATACCAAAGACGGACTGGGCGCCACCATCGCTTCCATGTCAGAAATGGTCGAACAGGCGCGCACAGCTGTAACGCTCGCGCGTCAGTCAAGCGCAGAGAGCATCGAAGCTTTATCTCCGCTGGTTGAGGAAACACGGTCAGTCATTCCGAAATTAGAGGAATTGATTGAAGTGGTCAGCGATTTAGCCGACATCGCTATAGACGATATCATGGATACAAAAGACCTTTCCGTACAAGAATTACGTCACTTGATTGTACAATCGCAAAAGGCTGCTCATGCGCTCCGCCAGATTACGACGGAGACAAGAAAACGGGTCGAAAACAAGAAGAAGAAGAATTCTGTTGGCCCATTAGAACCGATAGAAGATGTTACGTATATAGACGATTTTGATATACCGGTCGACGACCGTAATTTTGAAACGCATCGCTCGACACCGAACAAGGCGGCGATGTCACAATGAAAACGCGGTCGCTATTTGTCCTTGCATTGGTTTTCTTGCTCGCAGCACTGGGGCGCGCTGGCGTCATTGCGTCTGACGCAAATGTGGGAGCAAGCGGGTCGGATTCAGGGACACCCCCTGTCCCTGAACGCACCTGCGTTGAGCCGCGTCTCGCCGCCGCCGTCAGCGATCGCATTTCCATATTGGAAGAAGAAGAGACCGCCATAGAAGAGCGGCGCGCTACGTTAAGCGTTTATGAAATGCAGATCGAAAAAAGGCTTGCTGAACTAAAACAGGCGAACGATGCACTTGCCGAAAGCGCACAACACCAACAATCAAAACGCGACGGTGATATTATCAGGCTCGCTGCAATCTACGAAGGCATGAAACCCGCGCAAGCGAGCCCAATCATTGAAAAGATGGATCCAAAATTCGCAGCCGGACTTCTTGGCGCCATGAATAGCGAACAGGCCGCGCAAATCGTCGCCACAATGAATTCAGACAAAGCGTATCTCATTAGCGTGATGCTCGCCAATCGATCTGCGACAGGCCGCTAGGGTCAGCGCCCATTAACGAAAAATTGAAACACCCTCTTTACGTGTATTATTTCGGATAAACAAATTATACGTGCATTGTGGGATTTTTTCTTGGTATCGCAATTACGCTTGGCGCTGTCTTCGGTGGTTACACCATCGCAGGCGGCAGCTTCGCGATTATTTTGCATTCGCTACCCTATGAGATGACGATGATCGGCGGCGCGGCAATCGGCGCATTTGTCGTCGGCAACGATTTCTCCGTCATCAAACATGTTTTCGGCGATATCGCAAAAGCGATCACCGGACCAAAATGGAAGCGCCAGGATTTCCAGGACCTTCTTTGCCTGATGTACGAATTGCTGCGGGTTGCAAAAGAAAACCCTGTGCAAGCCGAAGCGCATATCGAATCGCCAACCGAGTCAGACATCTTCAACAAATACCCCAAAATAGCCGGAGATTCTGAGGCAACGGAAATAATCTGTGACACAATACGCTCGATGCTGATGAATTTTGATAATCCGCATCAGGTCGAAGATCTCTTGGAAAAACAATTGGAAGCTTCTCACGAAGAAGCGCTCCATGGCGCGCATGCATTGCAGAAAATGGCTGATGGATTACCGGCGCTCGGTATCGTTGCCGCTGTTCTTGGCGTAATCAAAACGATGGCGTCCATCGACAAGCCGCCGGAAGTCCTGGGTCAGATGATTGGCGGCGCGCTTGTGGGAACATTTCTCGGCGTGTTTCTGGCTTACGGCCTTGTCGGGCCTTTAGCGGATCGCATCGCATCGGTACGGGAACATGAATTACGATTCTATGCATTGATCCGAGAGACAATCGTCTCAAACCTGCAAATGCACACGCCTCAGATGTCCGTCGAAGTCGCGCGCCGCAATGTGCCAAAGTCTTCGCGCCCAAGTTTCAATGAGATTGAAGACGCCTTGAAAGCCCTCAAAAAGGAGGCGGCGTAGTGGCCCTAATGTTCATCGTTGTCGCCGCAAACGCAATCGCCGCGGCGAACGTTCCGCCCACAACAACTCTCCGCGCCGGCGAACATGGGGACTATTCTCGAATTGTCATTCCCAAAGCGCCGCCAGGATGGTCCTTCTCCTTACAGGGTCGGGCAATCGACATCGGGCTTCCGGGAAACGAATCGCTCGATTTGCGAGCGTTGAACGAATTACGCCAGGCGCATCGCGTGTTATCCGCCCAAGTCAGCGGAACGGGCGTCGCTCGCCGATTGCAGATTCGAATAACATGCGACTGCGCGACGACGGCGTCTTTGAGTGAAACAAACAACATTATCATAGACATAAGAGATAACGCGGCCCGGAATGAACTTGCGCAGCCAACCGCGGATGCACCGGATCGTTCACGTGAAAATTTGCGCGCGCGGATGGCGTCCCTGATCGCAGAGGCAAATAATGACGGCTTTGTTACGCTTAAGGGAGAAACGGAACGTCATGCGAATGATACAAACGGCCAACCTACCGATACCGCAAGCGACGAACAAGAAGTTGGGCCGCTCGAGCTGCCTAATAACAAAAAATCAGAAATAGTTCCTATAGTCTTACAGCCTGCAGACTGTATTGACGCGACGCCACTACTGCCCAATTCGGATGATCCATCACCGGGGTATGCCGAAATAGCAAGGCTCCGCTCGATATTAGAGGCAGCCGAAGGTGAAGAGGACAACACCGCGTTATTGTCTCTGGCGAGAGCATATTTGTCGCTAGGTTTTTTTGAAGAAGCACACGCGATCGGTGCAAACTCGGTTGGCGACCACATTGAATTGGAATTCGTTGGTAACGTTGCAAGCCTCGCTTCAAATATCACGTCAGGCGAGTCTTCCTATTTTCAACCTCGCGCCCATTGTGGTGAACTGGTCGGAGCGCTTGCGGCTGCCGAGGCGGCAAAACGCGGAGCGAGCATTCACGGGCTCAATGAAAATCGTATCGAAGCAATAAAACTGCTGGCGCCAGCGCTTCGAGCGCCGATTGCTGAATTACTTGCGATAGGGGCGCTAAAGGAAAATAATCGATCGCTCGCAAACAAGCTTCGCGAAATCGCTTCCTCGGCCAGAGATGGTCGAAACTCGCCAGCGCTTTCTGTTCTGAACGCATCGCTTCAATCTGGGCAGAATTCGCCTGAACCATTTCTATCGGATCTCGCTGACGTCGCAAGATCACCCGGCCCGCTCCAACCGAGCGCATTGCTGGAAATCGCAAACCAAACAGAGGAAAGCGCCCCGGAACCATATGAAGGGTTCTTTGACGACATTGCAGAATTGCCGGATGGCACAGCAAAAACCACAGCGGCCAAACTCGCTGGCGCCAAGTCTCTTGCCGCCAATGGCCAGCTCTTGGACGCATTAGAATTGCTTTCACGCATCATAAAAAATGATGCTGAATCAAAATCACAGGCCAAAAAAGCCGCCCAAGCTTTTTTTTATCGTGCGATAAAAGATGAGAAAAACACATATCCAGAGTACGGAGCCGTTGATGCGTTTCTGCGCAATATGGAGTTGTTGGATAATCCTGACGCCATTCGCTTCGCCCTGGACAAACTCTCGAAAATTGGCGCCGAAGCACTGATTTCATCAGTACTCGATACCGACAACGGTTTTTCATCTGATGAGCGTATTAAATGGAAAGCAATATCTCAACTTCGATCAGGCGTCGTTGATAACGCAGCGCCAATCTCGAAACTATCGAGCACTGATAATCAACTCAATCAGACCATAATCAGATTGGCCGAAAGACGAAGCGATGAAGGACTATTGAATTCCTGGATGCGCAATCCCGATAATCGCCAAAAAGCCGCTTCTTCGCTCGTGGACGCCGCATGGCGAAGGCGTGACTGGCGGGGCGCAGCAAAGATCTATGCTGAGCGGGCTCCGGAGTATTTTGATGCAGCCTCGGCGAGAAGGAGCGCTCTTGCAGCTCTATCCCTAGGGGACAGCGCCATCCCGAAAAATACGATAATTGCCTTGGAAAATACGGATCAATTTGAAGGCCTGGAACATATGTTTGCACCAGCGCCGTCCTTCAAACCATTTCGTCCATTGTCGGCGACGCGATTTACGGACGGCGTGAGAACCGAAATTACCATGATTGAAGAGGCGCTTACTGATGAATAATGCAAGTTACGCAGTATTATCTAGGCAAGCTGGTTTGGCGCGCGAAATGACATCGATCGCAAATAATATTGCTAACGCCAGTACGACAGGATTCAGAAGCGAAACCCACCTTTTCTCCGAATATATAAGAAAACTTGGGGCGGGTGATCTAAGCGTATCTCAATCCAACACCGCCGGCCGTTTCTTTAACGCCGCCCCGGGAGCGCTCGTGAAGACCGACGGCCCTTTGGATTTTGCAATCGAAGGCGAAGGATATTTCCTTATCGAAACACCCGGAGGCGAGCGTTTAACCCGCGCTGGCGATTTCTTGTTCAACCGTCAGGGCGAGTTATCAACCACCGAAGGATTCCGCGTGCTTAGCGACGGCGGCGCACCGATCGCAACGCCGATTGACACCAACAATATAGTTTTGGCGATTGACGGCACACTTTCTGCGGACGGCGCACCGATCGCTAAACTCGCCATTGTAGATGCTGATCCTACGACACTGACGCGCGAAGGCGCATCGCTATTCCGCTACACCGAAGATGTAACGCCGCTCGAAACATCCCGGCTCCGTCAAGGATATCTTGAGTCAGCAAATGTTAATTCAGTTGCCGAGCTCGGTCGCATGATTGAAGTGCAGCGCGCCTATGAATTGAATCAACAATTGTTGCGAGACGAAGATGACCGCATCACGCGCACCATTGAAAGCATACAGCGTCAGTAAACAAACAACATAAATCGCTGAAGGAGAAAAAAATGCAGGCTCTTCGAATCGCCGCCACCGGCATGGATGCACAGCAAACACGTGTCTCCACGATTTCGAATAACATCGCGAATATGAGCACTACGGCTTATTCCGCCCGGCGCGCAGAATTTGCAGATCTTCATTATCAGCAATTGCGTGCGCCTGGTGCAATATCATCGTCTACAGGGTTGATCGCTCCGACCGGAATTGAAATGGGCTTAGGCGTCCGAACGTCCGCCATCACTGTGAACTTCGAACAGGGCTCATTGCGCCAAACGGATGCTGATCTGGATCTGGCTATTGAAGGAAAAGGATTCTTTGAAGTGACGTTACCCTCAGGTGATGCAGCTTTCACACGCGACGGCTCATTTAAACGCACCGGAGACGGACTAATCGTCAACTCTGATGGATTTCCAATTGCCGGAGAC
>JBCDAD010000069.1:0-9163 GCA_039186325.1 Pseudomonadota bacterium
TTTGGCGGCGCCAATCAAGTTAGAACAAATCAGAATCGCCACAAATGCGGCCATTGCGAAATCATAATACTTAAATCGATGCCCGCTTAACGCATCAGCGCGATCAATCTTCTCAATACTCGACGGGTCCATTGGCGTAATTATCTTTCATTCGCATCAAGATTATATGGGACTGAGGGTGGACACGGCAAAACCAAATTTGGGGGCGCCGTAGGCTTGCGCCGCTTCTGGCGTCGCTTATACGGGTTTTTTTGAAATCGCTTTCAAGGCGCCGTGTAACGACGTGATTTCATTTGCGGTGAATTCGGCGCGCAACAACGCGGTTCGCATATTTCTTCTCATAAGCGGCGCTTTTTCAGGTGGATAGAAATACCCCGCTCGATCAAGAAGTTCAAAAAAATACTCTATCAGATGGGTCGCCAGTTCTTTTTGGGCGGGGGCCGGAAAACTGGAATTCGCATGAAAGTCCATGCTGAGCGTTTGCGAATTTGACCATTCATATGCGACCAGACAAACCGCTTGCGCCAGGTTGAGCGACGAGAACGCAGGGTTGACGGGAACCGATAGAATTGCGTTGGCGCGCGCAGTATCTTCTGAAGACAGACCATTTCTTTCTCCGCCGAACAAAACGGCAGCCCGCCCGCCTGACATAATGATTGGGCCCGTCGCAGCAATCGCAGACTTTGCGTCCATCACCGGCAACGCCAATTCACGCTGCCTCGCTGTCGTCGCCAACACAAAATTGCAATCAGCGATCGCTTCGTCGATTGTGTCAAAGACTGTCACGCTATCAATTACTACGGACGCGCCCGACGCCGTAGCGCCGGCTTTGGCGTTTGGCCACCCGTCGCGCGGTCGGACCAATCGCAAGCAGCTGGCGCCAAAATTCAGCATTGCTCTGGCCGCGGCTCCGATATTCTCACCCATCTGCGGTTCGACCAGGACGAAGACCGGCGACGGTTTGATATGCTCGCTGGCGCGGCGGCGCGCCTCGCGAATCTCGTTTGTGTGTTCTGGTTTCGTCATGGGTTACGCCCCGTCCACCCTTTTTGACCTTGGCTCGATAGTATTGGGATCAGGCAGCTTTTTCGGGCTGAAAACACCCAGGAAATCAGAATTTTGTGGCCAACTGATCCGTTTTTGCATGGTTGCTCACACCCTTTTGAGCGATGACTATTTCACAGAATTCAACAGGACCGAAACGCAGCAATTGCCGGGTTTGCGCAAACGCCGCCGAATGCTATAGGCCTTCGAAAATCAATTATCGGCGCCGCTCCGCACTGAAAATTACAGGAAATTCCATGCAAAAAATCAAAGTCGAAAATCCCGTCGTTGAAATGGATGGGGACGAAATGACGCGGATCATCTGGCAGATGATCAAAGACAAACTCATTCATCCCTATCTCGACATCGATTTGAAATATTTCGATCTTGGCATGGAAGCGCGGGACGCGTCTGACGACAAAATTACCATCGAGGCCGCAGAGGCGACGAAGAAATATGGGGTCGCCGTCAAATGCGCGACGATTACGCCAGATGAAGCGCGGGTCGAGGAATTCGGCTTGAAAAAAATGTGGCGCTCACCGAACGGGACAATCCGGAATATCTTGGGCGGTGTTGTATTCCGTGAGCCAATCATCATTCGTAATGTGCCGCGACTGGTTCCGGGCTGGACGCAACCGATCATCATCGGCCGTCACGCATTTGGCGATCAATATAGAGCGACCGATACGCTCTTTCCCGGGCCCGGGAAGTTATCAATTAAATGGGTTGGTGAAAATGGCGAGGAAGAAGAGCATGAAGTTTTTGATGCGCCGTCTTCGGGTATTTTCATGGGCATGTATAACCTTGATCAATCAATCAAGGATTTCGCACGCGCGTCCCTAAACTACGGCCTTCAACGCAAGTATCCCGTTTACCTGTCCACGAAGAACACGATTTTAAAAAAGTACGACGGACGGTTCAAGGATATCTTCCAATCCGTTTACGAATCAGAATTCAAAGCCGAGTTTGACAAACACGGATTAACCTACGAACACAGATTAATTGACGATATGGTCGCGGCGTCATTGAAATGGTCCGGCGGTTACGTTTGGGCCTGCAAAAACTATGATGGCGATGTTCAATCCGATACGGTCGCTCAAGGGTTCGGATCGCTTGGTTTGATGACATCCGTTCTTATGACCCCGGACGGCAAAACTGTCGAAGCGGAAGCGGCGCACGGTACAGTCACGCGCCACTACCGAGCGCACCAACGCGGCGAAGAAACGTCCACAAATTCGATCGCGTCTATGTACGCCTGGACGCGCGGTCTCGCCCATCGCGGAAAGTTGGACGGCAACGACGCCCTGCAGAAATTCTCCGCAATGCTGGAAGACACCATCATTCGAACCGTCGAAGGCGGACACATGACCAAGGACCTTGCCCTGTTAATCGGCGCAGAGCAGAAGTGGCTGACGACGACCGGATTTATCGAAAAAGTTGATGAAAACTTCCAAAAAGCGATGCAATCCGCGTAAATCTGTTGGAAATTATGAGCGCCCTTTTGCGTTTGGCCGCAAATCCGGGCAGTTCATCGCATAAGACCTCGCAATGGCGGGGATTTGGTGGCATATCCGATCGGCTATATGCGCCTCTGCGCGAGTATCGCTGGGCGCTGCCAGGAGTATAGGGATGAATTCAGTCGCGTGGATTATCGGCATGTCAGCGAGCGTCGCTTTAACGGCGGCGGCCCATGCGGAATCTACCCGATCATACGATCTTCCAGCGTTCAATCGGATTGATGTTTCAGCGGGTATCGAGTTGGTCGCCCAAATTGGCGAGGCCCAAAAGGTTGAAGTCTACAGCGAGTATGGCGATTTCAGTGACTTCTCGATCCGCGTCCGTGACGGAGAACTGATCGCGTCGCGACAAAACTCCAGGTTGCGATGGCACGCCAATCGTTCAGATTATGAAGTCCGCGTAACAACCCCGAGCTTGACCTCACTCGAAGCGTCTTCAGGGTCTTGGGGCGAGGTTTCTGATATCGACAGCGGTAATTTCCAAATCGATTTGTCGAGCGGCGCATCCATGGAAGTTTCAGGCGAATGCGGTGACTGCAACATTGATCTGTCAAGCGGCGCGCATTTAAAGGCGGAACAACTAAGTTGTGTGAACGCCAGCATAGATGTCTCCAGCGGCGGTCACGGCAAGCTGACGGTGCGGGACGCTGTTCTGGCTGATGCGTCAAGCGGCGGACATGTGCGCGTATACGGAAACCCGGCGCGCGTGAATGTTGACAAATCTTCGGGCGGCGTCGTTAAAATCGTTCGGCACGATCAAATCTACGCCCGCGACGAATAAATCAGTATTGAGATTTAGGTCTTAGTTAACTCCAGGCGCCAGCCTGGAGCGAAAAGCAATTTCCTTGGATCAAGGCATTTCGCTCGATGCTATTAGCGCACGTCGCGCAAAAGCGGTTACCGGTTTTGCGCAAAAACACACGCGCAAAAAAACCTCATGCACGTCGGATGAATCCGATTATTGACGACGTGCATTAGTGATCGCATCGCCAAAGGCAAAAACCGGTTCAGATTTTTTTGCGTGATGCGCTACGGTATCCATCGTCGGACGCTAGGTTAACCTGACAGTGCATCCTTGATCGCTTGAAGCGCCGCATCGGCGTTCGCACCATCGGCCCCCCCTGCTTGCGCCATGTCTGGTCGCCCGCCGCCGCCTTTGCCGCCAATCGCGGCCGATCCAACTTTGACCAAATCAACAGCGGAGAAACGTTCAAGCAGGTCATCCGTTACGCCAACCGCCAACGCGGCCTTGCCGTCAACGACACTGACAAACGCCGCAACGCCGGATCCAAGACGGCTTTTCGCCTGATCAATCAGGCCTCGAAGGTCCTTAGCGGCGACGCCGTCCAGAACTTTTCCAAGAAACGCGATGCCTGCGATCGTCGAAATTTCGTCCGCATCTGCATTGGCGCCGCCGCCGAGCGCAAGCGCCTTCTTGGCGTCACTCAACTCGCGTTCCAGTTTTTTGCGCTCGGCGGTCAAATCTGCAAGCCGTCCCGGCAGGCCGTCGACCGTCACCTTCAACGCTGTCGCTGCGTTCCGGGCAATAGCGGCCTGCGATTCAAGGTATTCTCGTGCGGCCTCCCCTGTTAACACCTCAATTCGCCGGACGCCCGCAGAAACGGCGCCCTCCGAAACAATCTTGAACAGGGCGATATCGCCAAGCCGGCGAACATGCGTTCCGCCGCATAGTTCCACAGAATAAGGTCGATCTGACCCGTCAATCGATTCTCCCATCGTCAGTACACGAACGTCGTCATCATACTTTTCGCCGAAAAGCGCGATGGCGCCTGCGGCGACCGCGTCATCATAGGGCATGACGCGGGTCTCGACCTCACCGTTTTGGCGAATAACCGTATTCACCTGTTGTTCGATATCAGCCAATTGTTCAGGTGATACCGGCTTGGGATTTGTGAAATCAAACCGCATTCGGTCCGGCGCCACCAACGATCCTTTTTGCGCAACGTGATCGCCAAGGATGTCCCGTAACGCCGCGTGGGCGAGATGCGTCACCGAGTGATTGGCTCGAATGAGATTGCGGCGCGGCGCATCGATCTCAAGATTTACGGAATCGCCGATATTGACGGTTCCCGAAACCACAACACCAATATGGGCGAAAACCGCACCTACGCGTTTTTTGACGTCGCTGATTTCTATTTCCAGCCCGTCCTCGGCATAAATGCGGCCCGCGTCGCCAACCTGGCCGCCAGCCTCTGCGTAGAACGGAGTTTGATTGACGAGTAACTCAATCTTGTCGCCAGCTCTTGCGGTTTGCTTGCGTTCACCAGCCACGATAATCCCCTGAACAACGCCCTCTGCTCTATCGTGGATGTATCCCAGAAATTCCGTTGCGCCGAACTCGCTGCGCAAATCAAACCATAACTGCTCATCCGCCTCGTCGCCGGAACCCGCCCACGCGGCACGGGCGGCGGCTTTTTGCGCCGCCATCGCGACATCGAAGCCATCTGTATCGACAGTCCTGCCTTGGCGACGCAGTGCGTCTTCGGTCAGATCAAGCGGGAACCCATATGTATCGTAAAGTTTAAATGCGGTCGCTCCTGGCAGGGGCGCATCATCCGGCAACTTTTCAGTCTCTTCACGGAGAAGTTTCATGCCGCGGTCGAGTAGCGACGTAAATTTTTCTTCTTCGCTGCGCAGCGTTTCCGTAATCAGAGACTCCGCGCGAATCAATTCCGGGAAAGCAGCACCCATTTCGCGGACCAATGTCGGCGCCATTTGCGCCAGAATTGGATCGCGGGCGCCGAGCCCATGCGCATATCGCATTGCTCGGCGCATGATGCGCCTTAGAACATATCCACGCCCCTCATTAGATGGCGCGACACCGTCAGCGATTAAAAAACCCGATGCGCGCAAATGGTCCGCGATCACACGGTGAGCAGGCGCGTCCTGACCTTCCGCAGGACGGCCAGTTAACTCCACCGATTGGCCGATCAGTGTACGAAACAGATCGATGTCATAATTGTCATGGACGCCTTGCAAAACTGCAGCAATTCGCTCAAGTCCCATCCCCGTATCGATGCTTGGTTTGGGCAAGTCTGACTGGGACCCGTCAGCGCTTCTTTCGAATTGCATGAATACGAGATTCCAGATCTCCACGAACCGGTCGCCATCTTCGTCTGGTGATCCCGGAGGACCGCCCTCTATGTGATCGCCGTGATCAAAAAATATCTCCGAGCACGGACCACATGGGCCAGTGTCACCCATCGACCAGAAATTATCATGCGTATCGATGCGGATAATGCGATCTTCAGGCATGCCGGAGACTTTCCGCCAAAGATCGAATGCCTCGTCATCCGTATGATAGACAGTCACCAACAACCGATCGGCGGATAAACCAAACTCGCCGTTCACAAGTGTCCACGCTGACGTGATGGCCTCTTCCTTGAAATAATCGCCGAAGGAGAAATTGCCGAGCATTTCAAAGAAAGTGTGGTGCCGTGCGGTGTAGCCGACGTTATCAAGGTCGTTGTGTTTACCGCCCGCCCGAACGCATTTCTGCGACGAGGCCGCGCGCACATAAGCGCGCCGCTCCGCGCCGGTAAATATATTTTTGAAGGGAACCATACCCGCATTGACGAACATAAGCGTCGGGTCATTCTGCGGGACTAGCGATGCGGAGGGCACAACGGTGTGTTCGCGCCCCGCAAAAAACTCCAAAAAATGAGCCCGAATATCCTTCAACGACGCCATTGTCTTTTCCAAACTTATCCCAAGCCGCATCTGGCCAAATAGACCTGCAAGCCAAAAACGTGATCCGCTACATCAA
This sequence comes from Pseudomonadota bacterium, assembly GCA_039186325.1. Taxonomy (GTDB): domain Bacteria; phylum Pseudomonadota; class Alphaproteobacteria; order Caulobacterales; family Parvularculaceae; genus Hyphococcus. Next base: position 6,349 of record JBCDAD010000069.1, read on the forward strand.
ACGGTCACGGGTGAGTGGGTCAAGGGGGTAAGCACGTTAGTTAAATGGATGCGACAAATAAGGATGCTATTTCGCGCCGCAAGAGAACAAACCTCAAAAAGGATTGATGTCTTGAAGAATTTTGCGGCCAGTGAGAAAGGGCGTCTGACGGCACGCTCGGAACCGAAAAAAATCGTATGACGTCACATTGTGGAAAGCGATATCATTCATCCCAATGCTTCAGGACCGTGGTAAGCAAAAAAAGTTGAGTTTGTTCCCATCAAGGTCGCGAAAATAGCCCACATAGAATTGGTCTCCGCGCGGCCCAGCCGGTCCCTCATCAACAGCGCCCAATTCGATCGCCTTGTTATATAACCGGTCTACAGTCTCCGGACTGTCGCAGGCGATCGCAACCATTACGCCATTACCGACAGTCGCCGCTTCACCATTGTGGGGCTTGATTACTGAAACTCCCGGTTGACCAGGTCCAGTGTTCCAGGCGACGAAAGTATCGTCCTCCATCATCCGACTAGCGCCCATTTCGCCCAGTAAGGCGTCATAAAAAGCTGCGGATTTCTCAATATCATTGGTGCCAAGCGTCACATATCCAATCATTTGCTATCTCCAGACAGTGTTTCGCAATCAGATATTCCGGATCGCTTATAACCATGTAACCGAAAGCCAATGCGCATACTGGCGGACATTTTGCGTCAGCTTACGATCTCTCCCTTACTGCATAAGAAAAAGTTATTCACCCCGCATCCTGAACGGCGGACGGCGCATCATCTTCCTCATCATCCTCGCCGGTCAGCATATCATCGGCAACAAGACCGGCATTTGCACGAACGGCGCGCTCTATTTCATCAGCCATTTCCGGATGTTCGCGTAAAAACTGCTTTGCATTTTCGCGACCTTGTCCAATGCGTTCTGAATTATAGGAGAACCATGAACCAGACTTCTCAACGACGTCTGCTTTCACGCCAAGATCAATGAGTTCACCGAGTTTCGATATCCCTTCGCCATACATGATATCGAACTCGACCTGTTTGAATGGCGGCGCCACCTTGTTTTTAACAACTTTCACACGGGTTTGATTTCCAACGACTTCATCGCGCTGTTTGATCGCCCCGATGCGCCGAATATCAAGGCGAACAGACGAATAAAACTTCAACGCGTTACCGCCGGTCGTCGTCTCTGGCGACCCGAACATCACGCCAATTTTCATCCGGATCTGATTGATGAAAATGACTAATGTGTTTGAACGCGAAATAGAGCCGGTCAGTTTACGCAACGCCTGGCTCATCAGTCGGGCCTGAAGGCCGGGCAATGAATCACCCATTTCCCCTTCCAGCTCCGCCCGCGGCGTCAGCGCCGCAACAGAATCGATAACCAAAATGTCGACAGCGCCCGACCGCACGAGAGTGTCAGCTATCTCTAGGGCCTGTTCACCGGTATCAGGTTGGGAAATCAGCAGGTCGTCGAGATTGACGCCAAGTTTTTGGGCGTAAACCGGGTCAAGCGCATGTTCAGCATCAATGAACGCGGCGACGCCGCCGGATTTCTGGGTCTCGGCAGCGGCGTGCAACGCCAATGTCGTTTTGCCTGAACTTTCCGGCCCATAGATCTCAATGATCCGACCTTTTGGCAGGCCGCCGATCCCGAGCGCGATATCGAGTCCCAGAGAACCGGTAGAAATCGATTCGATATCAACGACCTCACGATCGCCGAGCCGCATCAGCGACCCTTTGCCGAATGCTTTGTCAATTTGCGAAATCGCCGATTCCAACGCTTTTGCTTTGTCCACGCCCTCGAACTCCACCAGTTTCAGATTGTTGCGCATTGCCGTCCGCCTTCTCGTTGCAGCGACAGGAGCCGCCCTGTCAATGTAGGCGATTTGTACTCTTTTTGTTCGCAAAAGGCAACTGATGTAACACGTTGAAAATACGTACTTTAGCGATTTTGTTTTTGAAATGTTCCCAACCATTCACATGCGGCTGGGTTTGATGAATCTACGGCGCGACCGGGCGCACGGAGAGTTTCGATTCGGTTTTTTGCTCGAACCACCGGCGACGCAAGCGTTCAAGCGGCTGGTCCAACCAGCGAAACGCCCCCAGAGACAAAATAATGGCGCAGATGAAGGCGGCGGCTTTTCCGGCCCACGTATCCAGCAATCCCATTCCCCCCATGACGACGATCACTGGAAAGTGGACGAGATAGAGCGGGTACGAAAAGTCACCAAGACGCCTATCAAAATTACCGGATCGTTGTTGCACGTTGTAAGCAATGAAGGGCGTCAACATCAGCGCCCACCCCATCGCGAAGACATCCGGGTGAATGGGTGTGGGAATGGTCTTCATGAGAAGGCCCCTGCTCTCGGCCAACGCCAATACGCAAACGCCGCAAAACAAAAATGCAATTAACGATGCAAACGCTGTTCGAGACCGAACTTTTGGCGCCAATTGGAGCGCATATCCCGCGGCGAACGCCGGCGCGAACAAAAACACTGTCCAGACGCCAAAACGCGTCTGCAACCAAAACCCGACAAGGCAAAGAAAACAAACGACGAGTACGCCAATCGCGGACCCATATTCGAGGCGTTTCACCCACATGACAAAGCCGGCGATCAACGGTGTCGCAAAATAGAATTGCAGCTCGATGTCCAATGACCAGGCGACGCCAAGCGGATCATGACCATTCGTAGCGACCCCCAAGAGCGCGAGATTGTCGATCGTGAATCCATGGAAGTCGATGCTCAACGTCGCATAAGTAAAACTCGCCGCAGCAGCGCAGAAGACATATAGCGGCCAAATACGAAAGAACCGACTGGCGTAAAAAA
>JBCDAD010000070.1:0-9125 GCA_039186325.1 Pseudomonadota bacterium
ATAGCCGGCGCATAACCAGAAAACTAAAGTCATCACGAGTAGTTTTGGGGCAAAGGTGAGCGTCAGTTCCTGAATGGAAGTCAGCGCCTGAAAAAGGCCGACGATTACGCCGACGATCATCGCAGCGCCAATCATCGGTGCGCCTATCCAGACGCTAGCCCACAAAAATTCTCGCATGATGTTGACGATCTCTGTTTCAGTCATAGTGGCGATCAAATTGGCATACGAATGAGTTCTTGATAAGCTTCGACCACTTTGTCGCGGATCGTTACGGCCGTCTCAACTGCAAGCTCAGCGGCGGCTATGGCCTCTATGACAGAGTGAGGGTCGGCATCGCTTGTCATATAAGAGAGCGCCGCTTGCTCTCCTTGTGCAACCGCCTTTGTAAGCGCGTGAACGCTATCGAAAGTTGGGTTAGAGAGATTGGTTTCCCCAGGCGCTTTGCCAGCGGAGGCGGGGTTTGCATCGTTTGTGCGAAGGGCGCTTTTTGCTGCAGAATAAGTCTGCGCCGCTTGAAATGTCTGGATTTTCATTGCGGCCTCCTAACGTCTCAAAATGTCGAGTAGAGAATTGTACATATCGCGGGCCTGCCGGAACACCTGGAGTCCCGCTTCATAAGAACGATTTGCTTCGCGCGCATCGGCGAATTCAGTCATCAAGTTGACGTTTGACATGCGGACATATCCGTTCTCATCTGCAAACGGATGGTGTGGATCGAATAGTTCCGCCCCGGGTTTTGAATCGAGGAAAACCCGGTCGACTTGCACGAGATCGGCTCGCGCAGTTGAATCATACGTATTTTCAAAAGAAACGAGTTTTCTGCGATACCCATGTGTGTCAATATTTGCGATATTTTCGCTAACCACTTGCATGCGATAAGCTTGCGCGCGCATGCCTGAGATGGATTGAGCAGATATTTTTCCAAACGAATCCGCCATCTTTATCGACCGCCTAGTGCGGTTCTCAGCAAGTTGAGTGACTTTCCATAAATTGTCACGGCGGTTTCATGTTGCCGCGCCGCCGCCGCGCTGCGCCACATTTGATCCTCAAGCGATACAGTATTGCCATTGGGGGACGCGACGCCCGCATGATTGATGAGGTGTGTACGGAATTGTGTGTGCTTCAAATTGTCATTCGGTGATTTAGCGGCGCTCGCATAAATGTCGGCGAAGGGAGCGATATCCCTTGCTTTATAGTCAGGCGTGTCAGCGTTTGCGATATTTTCCGCGATATGTTGCTGGCGTTCGGTTGCGTGCCGAGCCATCATTGTGGCGGCTTGAAAAACGGCAATCTTGTTAAACATGGTTTCCTCACATTAAGGAGATAGAAACCATAAATGCACGTAATAGTTGAATAAAATATTAATTAGACACGCAATACGAAAGTGTGCGATGGGAAAAACCGTTTATGCTAGATGAGGTTAGAATTAAAAAGATTCGCGGCCTGCAGTGAATTAGAAGAGGGGCCGGAAAGAATAGACAATGCGGCCGCGCCGGGCGTTGAAGCTGACGGACCGTTTTGCAACTCCGACTGTAAGAAGAAACGTTGTAGCACAGCGTCCATAACGTCAGGGTCCCGCAATGCGGACAAACTGTCGACGCCGAATACGTTTTGAAACTTATCCGCGAATAAATCTCGTTGCTGATCAATATCTGCTGTTCCAATGGAAGTCGGCAGACCCAGCGCCGCTTCCATAACCGCCCGCAAGGGGCGTTGCCCCATGATTTCGAACCAACCGACGCGATCCACATCTTCACCGTTTGCAATCTCTAGCGCTTCGCGGCGGAAATTGGATGCGAGCCGCATGTCAGTATCGACCTCGCCGACGCTGGCCTCAAACGCCCGCTCCAAGTAACGCGAGATGATAGACTCCTGGAAGGCCGGGCTAAGCACGCGCGCCCCAACGCCGTCGCCATATCCAAACGTTTCGGCGAAATCGCGCCAACGTTTGTCGTTTAAGCGGTTAGCGAACGCGTCTCGTTCGATTGTGCCTTCTTCTAAAACGCGCCTGATCAGCGCTCTTTTGTTTATTTCTTCTTCTAGGCCAAAAGCGCCCAACGCGACACTTAAGAGACGCCGGTCAGCGACCAGGTCTGCGGCGGTCAACGCTGTCGAAGCATTTTCCCGGAAATGCGCGACATTCTTCTGAACCAACGGTTGTCTTTCGAAAACTTCCTGTTGACGCGGCGCGGATTCCTGGAACACGCGCCAGCCAACCAAGCCCGTCAGCGGGATCGCGGGTAGGAATGTCATGACGCTGTTGCACGTTGAAGCATCGCTGTCTCTAACGCGAATAAGGATTTCAGCGCACGCATGACAACAAAAAATTTTCGGTCCTCTGCGCCGCGACGCGCACGCGCCAGCTCGCGTTCTGCATCGCCGCCGAAAATTGGCTTGATCTGATCAAGCCCGGAAATGATCTGTTGAGCGGCTTTTTCTTCGTCGGCTTCGCCGGCAAGAGCGACCTGGGCCACATAATATATTCGTTTGACGGGCGTGTCCGCTTCGTCTGGCCGGATAGCGTCTCGGCTACGCAATATTGATACATCTTTCGTACGTATACGAATTCGTGCAGACCGGTCTCCATTCTGAAGGATAATCCCGTTAATGAGAAATTTCTCATTGGGTTGAAGTTTCAAAACAAGACCAGTCATGATGCGGCCGCCATTTGCGAGGAAGGTCGCGTACGCAAACCAGAGATAATGTTGTTGTTGACCTCGATTAACGGCTTCGCTGTTGGCGCATTTTCCGCATTCAATATTTTGTTTGTGTGCGCCCGCGTGAATTCAAAAAGATAAAAAATTTGAGCGCGTAAATCGGCTGGGAGTCCATTCTCCGGATGCGCCATATCTGCGCCCAATATCGTCCAGAACTCCAGATTTCTACTGAGCGCCCGAACATATGATGGATAGTCTTCAGTTTTGCCTGCTTCTCCAGCAACCAGCGCGCCGGTCAAACGTGACAGCACTTGGTGTTCTATGGCGCGAGGCGTGGATGTAGATCGTGCTGATTGCAGATACGCCGTACGCGCTCTAGTCGTTGAAATCATTTTATACCCCCATTTCCACGATTATGAAGATGCGGCCCGCGGCGGCAATTGTCACCGCGGGCCTATCGATTAGCGGAACAGCGACAAGACGGCGTTTGGCGACTGGTTCGCGATTGACAGCGCCTGTATACCAAGCTGCTGCTGTACCTGCAGCGATTGCAGCCGAGCAGATGCCTCCTCCAGGTCGGCGTCGGTCAAGGCGCCTATGCCAGCTTTCAATGAGTCGGTCAGTTCAGAGACGAAATCAGATTGAATATCGATCCTTTTCTGTGCTGAACCGAATGCAGCCGACGCATCCACAGCCGTCTGGATCAGGTTCTCAATGCTGGCCAGAGCCGCGCTTGCGCCTGAGTCGGTACTGACATCGATATTGGCGAGGGCGGCCAGATTACCGCCGGTGCCGTCTGTGACATTCGCTTCGATGGCAATGGCGTCGCCGGTATTGTTGACGATATCAATTTGGCCATCCGTCGCGCCTTCAGCGCCGACATTTGCCAATGTCACCGTAATGTTGGATAAATTGGCGTCATTGAGCAGGTTAAATACGCCCTGCGTTACATCCGAGACGTCGTCTCCATCCTGAACCACATATTCAAACCGGCGACCGTCCACATTAACCTCGACGACATCATCGGCCGCAAACGTCGCTGCGGCGTTAGCAAAGTCGAGATCGAAAGTGTTCGTGTCGGCCACGAGTTGAGCTGCTGCATCGGCGCCGCCATTAACGCCCGTCGTGCCTGCGCCAAGACCGGCGACCGCTGTTCCGGCTGCTGTTTCAAGGTTCTGGCGGGAGACACTGATCGGACTTGCTGTTACGTTACCATTGGAGTCCCGGTCCAATGACGCCAGAATATCGATATTGCCGGAGCCTTTCACTAAATTCAGGCCATTGAATTGCGCAGCGTCAACGATGGATCCGATTTGGTTGCGCAGTTCAGCGACGTCTGTCTGGATTTTATCGCGGTCGACGTTTTCCTCTTGTGCCGCAACGATCAATCCTTTCATTTCGGTCAATAGCTCCGTGACTTGTTCGGACGCGCCGCGTGCAACAGCCACTGTTGACGAACCAAGATTGAGAGACGATTCGATTGCTTCAAATCCGTTCACGTCTGACTGCATAACTGTTGAGATCGCAAAAATTGCAGCGTTGTCGCGCGCATTGGCGACAGCCTTGCCAGTTGAAATCTGTTCCTGAACTTTCGCGAGATCTGTATTGACGGTGCGAAGGTTTTGTAAAGCAACCATGGCGCTTGTATTTGTCAGTAGGCTGTTCATTTGATACTCCTGTTGAGGTCGACCAGCGACACCGCTGGTTGGGTTTAAACCGACCTCAAGAAAGAGTTGTCGGGTGTCGACAGATTGCGCCGACGGGTTTGGCTATTTGGGCCGCGCACCATGCTATTTGAGCGTTAATGCGTAATTTCGCTTAGGTTGCGATACAAAAATAATACAACCTACGCGTTAAAAACTTCTAAATGGCTTAGATTTTGGCGCTTATTGTTGCGCCGCCGCCGCGTTTTATTCGATTGCCGTCCGGGCGATAGGCCCCTGTGTTGAGTTCATTCTCGTTGATTTTTTTCAATCGTGCGCGCGCCTGCTCAACACCCGCAGCAAGGGTTTTAAGGTGGGTTGCATTTTCCTCTGCTTGCGTCCTTAATTCTGAAAGCGCCGCCTCAAGGTTCTGAGCGCTATTCGAGTTGTCTAGGGCTGCGACAGCATTTTCAAATTCTTCCAGCAGAGAATTTTTCTCATTGGACAACGCCAAAACTCTATCCAACGCCCGATCGACTATTGCGCGTCGTTCCTGGTCAATAAGCTGGGCTAATTTTGAAATTATCGCTCGCAAACGGACGAATGCACTGTCGGTCATGTGGGTTCTCTTAGTTGGTCATAGATTATTTCGGCCAGTCCGAATCCGCCGCGCGCTGCGAGTTCTGATGCATAATGATCAATCAGGAACGAGGAATATGCGTTCCCGCCAAAGCTAGTGCTGGCCGAAATAGCCTTTTCGACACCGGACAAACGCAGCATTTCTCCGATGAATACTGTTTCAAATTCTTGCGCTTGGTCTTTGAGCGCCGCCAAATCCTCCGAATGAGGAGAACGTTGGGGAGTCTGGGCCGGACGGAACGCGTCAAATACAATTTCGGTCATGGCGTGATGCGCTTCTCTAATTGATCATGAATGCAACCATAAATTGAGTAACTAAAAAATAAGTTATCAAAGGTAGAGCAAACCCATGACCCAATTCTTGGCCGGGTTCGGCGGTTTGACCTCGTTTTTGGACCCGGGACCCCAAAACTCTTTCGTCGACGAAAGTAGCGCAAATGCCCCGCCGGGCCTCGGTTTTTTGGACACATTGCTGCTGCAAGCCAAAAAAAACGGCCAAAGTAATATGTCGAACGCGTCTTTAGACGGTTCGGTCTTAACCGAGATCGATGGTGGTCCGCGCGTAAAAAAAGACGTTGTTAACGGTCGAAACCAGAGCCGGACCGAAGTCCCGACCAATAAAAGTCTCGAAATAGGCGAAGCGACAAGATTATCAGCGACGCAGCACGATGTTGGTACGACAAACAAAACTGCTGGCGTGGTGAATGACAAAAATGATAATAGTCGAACACAGGGGGATGAGCCGCAATCTCCAATTTCATCAACGGCAAAGCATGCGAACCGGTTGTCGATATTGCAGGAAAGTTCGCACTTTCATCCGGAAACAGAGCATTACTATCAGGCTAGGAGTACGGTCTCGAATGATCTGCTCGCACCAACGCTGGCAAGCGGCGATATCTCTGTAAATTCAGCTCCCAATATTCGTTTGACACAAGTGCGTTCGCCGTCTTTCTCGGCCGCAGTCGACGGAATTGTTCGGGAGCAAGTGGTTGCAGCAATTTCAACGGCTGCCGGTGACACAAAAATAGAAGTATCTCTTGATCCACCGGAGCTCGGGCGCATTCGAATTGATTTCGACGCTAAGGGAGATGCCCTCATTCGCGCGGTAATTTCTGCTGATGCGCCAGAGACGATCGATATTCTGCGTCGAAATCTGGATGTACTGCGCAGTGTCCTTACTGAACACGGCATAGGCGATTTATCCATGGAGATGAATGAGGAATATGCGGGCGCTGCGCGACAACACACCTTCAAAAACGAACAAGAAATGTCATTTTCGGATGCAGAAAAGTCAGCACATAAGAGTGCGATGAATACAATCTATGTCGTTGAAGAACGGCTTGATCGGTTGATTTGATGAGGAGATAAACATGCAGGCGATAACAGAGACATCGGCAGGCGCTGCAGGCGCGACGCGACTGCAGCTTGCAACAGAGGACGATCAATCCGTCCCGTCAACCACCAATGACTTTCAAGACTTTCTGCAATTACTCACCGCCCAATTGCGAAACCAGGATCCGTTAAGCCCGCTAGATTCAACGCAATTCGTTGCCCAATTAGCGAGCTTTTCAACCGTGGAGCAATTGGTGAATGCAAATGAGCGGCTGGATTCGATCGCATCTTCCCTTGTCGGCGATGCAATAGAACGATACGCGCCATGGATTGGACAAGATGCTGAGTATACAGACGCATTGGTGAACTTTGATGGTGATCCTGTTCGTTATCGAATTCCTGACTTCGCCGAGTATTCGCGCGTAGAATTGAGCGTCACAGACAGTGTTGGCGGGGAGGTCGATCGATTCGTTGTGAACGATCCAAATGTAGACCAGAATTGGTCTGGCGCCGTCGATGGGCAAAAGGCGCCTGATGGAAAGTACCTTTTAATGGCCAATTACTTTGACGATAACGGCCTTATCCATACAGAACCTGTTTCGGTTTTTGATACGATTTCTGCGGTTCGGCTTAACGGCGATGCTGTCGAAATCCACCTCTTAGGGGGTGGGATAGTTTCTCCCGAACAGATTACCGGGCTCAGCGCGCGCGACAATTCAGTAGGGTTGGAGCCCGACGTCGAGTAGAAGAATATCAGATGCGCCTTCCCCCAATTTCTCTTGGGCGATTGTCAATAGTCGCTCCTTCACAATTTTCATTGCGCTTTGGTCCTCGGTGGACTTTGTAAGGATTCCCTCGCTCGCCATGCGCAACAGGTCGGCCAGCATTGCGTCGCGCAATAATGGTTCATAACCGTATGCTCCTTCCGCCGTTGCGTCATCAAGGACGATATTGATATCGAAAATCATCATCATGGCCGGACGACCATTTTTTATAATTGGAACGACGAATTGACGGCTGAATTTCATGTAGACAACAGGTGATGCAACCCCGGCGCTTTTGCCTTTTCCCTTCTTTCCTTGTTTTTTTGGCTTTTCGTCCTTTTCAACTTTAGTTTCAGCTTCCGCCGCACTACTCTTGTTCTTGAGAAGATATCCGCCTCCGCCGCCCAATGCAGCGGACGCCAATATCACAAACGGAAAGATGATTTTGGCGGCCATCAGAACGGCGACACGATATCAATGATCTGTTGGCCATAGCGCGCTTTCTGCAAGTCGCTAATTTGTCCGCGGCCGCCATAAGATATTCGTGCGTCTGCGATTTTATCGTATGTAATGATATTGCTGCGAGAAATATCTTCTGGCCGAATTATACCGGCTACCTGCAATTCCCGGAGCTCGTAATTCACGCGCACCTCCTGGCTGCCAGCGATAGCGAGATGACCGTTCGGCAAGACGCCATTGACGGTGGCTGCGATTCGCAAGGTAATTTTTTCCTCTCGCTGGATAAGACCATCGCCGACCGACGTTGCATTTGAAGACGCCTCAATTGCTGGATTTAGCCCTGCGCCGCTTGGCAGTACGCGTTGTGCAAGCGCGCCAGCGCCCAATAGCGCCGGAACTGATATATCGTCTGATGACGAACGGTTTCGGTTTGTTCTGTTTCGAATTTCGGCTTCTTCATCGATTTCGATTACAACGGTGACGATATCTCCGAATGCGCGGGCGCGGCGGTCGCCAAAAAGTGATTCCGGACCAGAGCTCCATAATGATGCGCTTGTAAGGGGGGCTGTTGATTGGGCCCGTGCAGTCGCCAATCCCACGCGCTCGGGCGTAGGCCGTGGCAATGGATTGCGAATATCGCCCGGCGCGGTCATGCTTGGTGGTTTATGGAGGTGATCAAGTCGTGTTGAGCAACCGCAACACATTAGAAAACCACAGGCGATAACAAGCGAGCGATTGATCATTGGGTTCTCGCCTTATTCTCACCGGTGATCGTTGCGGACAGGACGCGTTTCGATTCGGTGTTCATGACGCGAATGACGTCGCCTGAAGCGCCCGAATCTAACGCGCGACCTGCTGTCGTCATCAAGAGGGGACCTTTTTCGAATTCTAACACTATTAGGGCATTGCGGGTTATGACCGTGCGCGGACCAATGTCCGCCTTTGTAACCGGTGTGCCGGCATACATGGTTTTTTTGGCTTCCTGTCCGATTATCTCGACAATCTCGATTTCGGTTATGGTTCCGCCTTCAGCATAGGTAAGTAAAGATCGGTCGAGTGTTTCGCCCGCACGGATCGTGCGTGTCGCGATGATCGATTTTTCTTCGCTTTCTTCGTTCAAAGATAAAGCGGGCATGGGCTGAGCCGCCGTCGCCATACTGATGAGTGAGATAATCCGCTTCATGTCTATTATCGGATCTGCGTGGTGGCGCTCAGCATCTGATCGGCTGCCGAAATGACTTTTGAGTTCAACTCGTAGCCACGTTGCGCTTCGATCAGGTCGGCGATTTGCTGAACGACATCAACGGAACTATCTTCTAGATATCCCTGGCGCAATGCGCCCCGACCATCGAGTGTTGGTTCGCCAGTGATCGGCGCCCCGGACGCTTCAGTTTCCTTGAAAAGATTTCCTCCAATTGCTTCCAGGCCCTTTTGGTTGGAAAATAAAGACAGCGATAAGGAACCAATCTGTTGTCCGCCCGGCTGGTTATCGAAATAGGCGAAAACCTCCCCGCTTGTATTAACGGATATGCTGCGTGCATCTTCTGGTATGGTGATGTCTCCGGCAATTGGAAATCCATCAGAGTTGACGATTAGTCCGTCTCCGGTGCGTTTGAATGAGCCATCGCGTG
>JBCDAD010000071.1:0-8891 GCA_039186325.1 Pseudomonadota bacterium
AAGGGTTCACTTATCGTGCGAAGAAAAATGCGGTGTTTATCAAGCGCGAAAATTCAGACACGGAAGAAATGGTCAAACTCTCAAATGATGTTCTGGTTTATCCGGGTGATGTCATTCGTGTGGGAGAACGTTTCTTTTAGTGATCGAAAAACCCTTTTGTTGCGTACCCGCTCGGTTGAGCGGTGATTTTGGGGGCGAGGAATGAAAATTGGAATGTACATCGCCGGAGAGCGGGTCGCCGGTTTGAAAGCCGTCAAGACGCTCTCAACGGCTATCTGTACGGTCGCTGTGATTGGCGCTGTCACCAAAGGTCTTGCGCAAGATTCAGAATTTCAAGACGTTAGCCCCAATGTCAGCGTCTCGGAGCGGTTTGCAGATATTCATGGTGCAGACGGACTGCGGTCCGGCGGATTCCTGTTGTTTCCGAGCCTGTCCATTTCAGAAGTTTATGACGACAATGTCTTCAGCGAACCCGAGGCGACAGGGCCGGTCGACGATTTTTTGACGGACGTTTCCGGCCGCTTGCGCGCGCGTTCGGACTGGTCGCGTCACGGAATTGAAGCCAGCGCGCGTGTTCGGCGTTTACAGTTCCATGAACAAAGGCGGGAATCGAATACGGAATATGCGTTCGCTGGCAACGGTTTCCTGAACCTTGGCGCGCGCTCGCGTTTCCTTGCGGGCGCGGGCTATCGCCGTGCATCTGAACCACGCAGCGCCACGCAAACGGTCGCCGGCTCAAATGAACCTGTTCGGTTCTCTACGACGACTGCAAATGCAGACTTTGACCTGCTCCACACGCGATTTCGCGAGCAGTTTGGCGTGTCCTACCGCAAAGATGATTTTGATGATGCGCTGGTCGCCTCCGCACTCGTTGATCAAGACTTTCGGGACCGCGACATCTACTCCGCCTATTACCGTCAGTCATTTCGCTTTCGTCCAACGATCGCCGTTTTCGCAGAAGCGTCCGGTGAAATTCAGGAATACGACACTGTTCAGCCTGGCGTCGGCGCGTTGCAGGATTCCACCAGTTATCGTGTAAGCGGCGGTGTTGCAGCAGACATAAATAAAGTGGCGCGCGGCGAAATCGCTCTTGGTTATCAAAATCGCGATTACGATGACCCTGTATTTACCGACGTATCAGGATTTTCCGTCGAAGCAGGTGTTGAGTATTTTCTATCTGATTTGACAACTGTGACGGTCAACGCGGACCGCTCTATTCGCGATACGGCTGTTCCTGGCGTCGCCGGGTTTTATTCTACCGGCGGCGACGTCACAATTGAGCATGAGCTATTCCGCCCGTTGCTGCTGGTGGCAAGCGCCGCCTATCGCGAAGACGATTTTCGCGGCATCGATCGGAAAGATGACATCTTATCGTTTGCGGTCGGCGCTGATTACGCGTTTCGACCGGAAGCGATTTTGAGCGTGCGCTATACGCATTTGGACGTGGGGTCCGATGGGTTGGCTGCACGCGCGCCGTTTACGGATAATGTTATCCGTTTTGGGATCGAACTGCGGCTGTGATAATTCGCCGGTTGCCGGCGCGCGCGGTCATGGTGGGAAAATTGGGGTGAAGGTATGGTGACGACGGACAGAAATGCGCCGAGTTACGACGAGGTTGAGAATCTCATTGATCTGCGAAGTGTATGGGTCGGGTTGCGCCGGCGTGCGGGATTATTCGCAGCTGTTGCGGCCACCGTTTTTTCAGCGGTGGCGGCCTATGCATTCCTCACAACCGAACTCTACACTGCCGAAACCTCAATAATGATTGAGCCGAAGACGCAAGTCTTTGCGTATGGTCAGGACGTTTTCCCGCAAGTGGCGGCCGATCCTAAGCTTGTCGACACCGAGGTTGAATTGTTGCGTTCTCGCGCCATGGCCGACCGGGTCTCTCGCCGGATGGGAGAATTTAACAGCGGCGCGTTGGTCGCTGACGGTCAAGCAAACACTTATCCGACGTCTGCAAACTTTTTTGAAAAACGCCTTTCGGATGTAGCAGCGGATTTTGCGAACCTGCAATCGAACATCCGGCCGGGCCCATCTGTTGGCGCGGAATCGTCAAGCGAGCAATCCTCAACGGCTACAGAGAACGCCACGGCCGATGAGCCGCAATTACGAGATGTATCCTTCGATCAAACAGGGGCCGCGACGCCTGACACGGCGAATATTTCAGATGGGCTGGCGGCGTCGAGCGTAGAATTGGCCGCAAAAGCGCCATTGGCGCTGGATGTCGACAAGATGTTGTCGCGCCTTGAGATCCAACGTGTCGGCACGACTTTTCTCGTAAAAATCCGCTATAGCAGTCCGTCGTCAGAGGAATCGGCGATTGTCGCCAATGCATATGCGGAAGAATACATTCTCGAGCAATTGGAAGCGCAGTACTCAGATTTGCGTCAGGCGAACCAGTGGATTGACGCTCGCCTTTCTGTCCTCCGCGAGGAGGTAAGAACGGCCGAAGAGGCCGCGGCGATGTTCCGGGCGGAGCAGGGGCTCGTGGAGGCGAAAGGCTCTTCTTTTTCCGAACAAGCGATGAGCGGCATTGCCGCTGAGCTGGCCGCCGCGCGAACAAATCTTGCGAGCCTGCGAGCACGCTACAATACCGTCCGCGCTCTCGTCAGCAGTAACGCATCGATCGACTCCATCAGCGAAGTTATGAGTTCTCCGATGGTGGCGGAATTGCGCCGACAACAAACGGAGATCAATCGCACGCGCGCCGAACTTAATGTTCGATATGGAGATCGCCACCCGGAACTTAAGAAAATCAATGAAGAAGCAGCGGAACTGGATTCACAGCTTGATCGTGAAGTCCGCCGAATTGTGGACAGCTTGCGGGCGGAGGTGAGTTTTGCCGGGGCGCAAGTCAGCTCGCTGGAGCGCAGCATGACCGAGGCGCAAGGAGACCTTGTGTCAAACAATACGGCCGCGGTCGAGCTGCAGGAATTGGAGAGGGATACCGAGGCGACGCGCGGTGTTTATGAGGCGCTCTTGAACCGGCAAAAAGAACTCAATGAGCGAGATCAACTGGCTGACGCCAATGCACGGATCATTGCACGCGCGGAGCCGCCGGCGACGCCTTCGAAACCTCGGCGTAAACTCGTGTTAGCGGGTGGGGTGATGCTCGCATTTCTGGTCGCTGGAATTTCATCGTTCGCCGCGGAAGCGCTCGACAACCGAATCCGCAACACAAGCGATATCCGGCGAGAGTTTGGGTCTGCCGCCCCGGTGGTGTTGATCCCGCGTATTCAGTCTCGGCTCTTATTCCGACAACGCCAAAGCGACGACGTGGCGCGAAAATATATCGTTGAGGAAAATGATTCCGTATTCGCTGACGCCCTGCGCGATTTACGCATGCATTTAAAGGCCGCGGAACGAGGTATTGAAGGTGCTGTATCCGTCGCGTTCACGTCCGTGTTTAAGGGCGAGGGAAAATCGACGACGGCTTTTTCATTCGCGAGTTTGCTCGCACAAAGCGGCAAGCGTGTCGCATTTATCGATTGCGCCATCGCGCCTCATGATTTTGTCGACTCAGATCATCAGCTCACAGATATGCGTGAGACAGCGGGGCAACCGCAATTGTTGGAATCCCACAGGCAATCCGACGGCCCTCACGCCGTTTCCGATGGCGATGACGCCAGCATCGATATCGATATAGATGTTGAGCAACCGCAAACGGAGGCGGCTATCGACCAGATCAGCAATATGCGTGATCGTCAGCTGACGGCGCATAGTGAAGCTGGCGCTCTCGAAGTTTATGATATCCGACCGAAAGAAAAACGGTGCGGTGTCATAATGCTTGAGTTTGACGGGGGCGCCAATCCGTTTGACGATTTTGATATGAACGCGTTTGATCGTTCTCTTGAAAGCGTCAGCGACGAATTCGATTACATCATCGTTGATGCGCCTGCGGTTTTGAACAAGCCGGAAGCCAGCGTCATTGCGGCGGCAGCCGATTTCAGCGTCGTCGTAACAGAATGGTGCATGACCACTCGCGATGCTGCCGCGGCGGCGGTGCAACGTCTCATGGACGCCCGCGCGCGAATCTTGAGTTTCGCCATTACAAAAGTGGACGAAAAACAGCGGTTTTACTTCCGGCCGGAAGACCGCAATTTCTATTTCAAAAAGCCAACTTGAATATAACCCTTCGGAGCTTTCCATGGTCAAAGTCTTCCCGATACGCTGCTTGATCGCCGCGGCGATAACAGCGGTGGCCGGGTGCACCGGCGTTTCCTTTCCAGAGCCCGTCGACGCAATTGAAAACGCGGGTCCACCGGATATTGATCTCTCGCAATATGAACTCACATTCGAGGATGAGTTCAGGAAACTGGATGTCTCCGGTCGACGGTGCGACACGAAGTGGATTGCGCATACACCGTGGAATGGAGATTTTGGCTCGGCGCGTTTTGTTGATCCGTCAAGGAACTTTCCCTTTGCAACCCGGCAGGGCCTGTTGCGTATCGAGGCGCGGAACGATCCCGCTCGTGGATGGGAATCAGGTCTGATGGCGGGTTGGAACACCTGCGATGATGGTTTTTCCCAACAATACGGATATTTCGAAATCAGAACGATGTTGCCGGCGGGCGATGGCTTCTGGCCGGCGTTCTGGTTAATCGGATCCGATCGCAGCCGGTTTACGGCTGAGATAGACGTGTTCGAGCATCACAGCGCACGCCCGGACCGGTTCTCTTCGACCGTGCATGTTCATCCGCGCGCTGAAGGCGTTAAACGTGTCAATGTCGGCAAGTTCCATGAGGTGCCGGCAGGGACGCTCTACCGCGGCTTCAACACCTATGGCGTCAGCATCGACGAAACGGACATCGTCTTCTACTTCAACCGGCGCGAAATCTGGCGCACGCCAACACTGGATGAGTTTCGTCAGCCGCTTTATGTGTTGTTCAACCTGGCGATGGAAGCCGATGAAGTGACGGCGGACACGCCGCCTCAAGCTTTTATGTATGTCGATTATGTGCGCGCTTACGCGAGGAAACCGGCGTCCGAATGATCGGCAATGGCGGTGCGATTTTTTTGACGGCGTACGCCGAGCGCAAATTACGCGTATTTTTCGACAAACCACTGATACGTCTCTGTGAGACCATCTTCGATAGAGATTGACGGCTTCCATCCTAGATCAGAGAGTTTGTCGCCGCTCATCAATTTTCGCGGTGTGCCGTCAGGTTTGGTGCGATCGAATACTAGATCGCCTTTTAACCCGACGATTTTCATGACTGTTCGGGCCAAATCGGCAATCGTCATTTCTTTGCCCGAGCCGACATTGATATGTTCCGTATCTGAATAATGCTTGAGGATGTAAACAAGCGCAGAGGCGCAATCATCAACATGCAGAAATTCTCGATGGGGTGTCCCGGTTCCCCAAATTTCCAGATTCTCTTTGCCTCTGGATTTGGCTTCATGCGCTTTCCGGAGTAGGGCGGGAATGACATGGGATGATTGAAGATCAAAATTGTCGCCAGGCCCATACAAGTTTGTCGGCATGCCGGAAATGAAATCTGCACCATGTTGTTTTCGATAGGCTTCACAAAGTTTGAGCCCGGCGATCTTGGCGATCGCGTACCACTCATTGGTCGGCTCAAGCGGCCCCGTTAAGAGTGCGCTTTCCTGGATTGGTTGCGGCGCCATCTTTGGGTAAATGCAGGAGGATCCGAGAAACAGCAGTTTTTCTACATCGGTCCGGAACGCAGCTTCGATAATATTTGTCTGAATAGCGAGGTTTTCATACAGGAAATCAGCCGGATAGGAATCGTTCGCCAGTATGCCGCCAACTTTGGCGGCGGCGAGAATGACGGCGTTTGGTTTGGTGTTCTGAAACCAGGCGCTAACGTCCGATTGGCTGCGAAGATCCAGCTCATCCCGGCCAGCGGTCAGGATTTCGCAGTCCTCATGCGCCAGTTGCCGAACGACGCCAGCGCCAACCATCCCGCGATGGCCAGCGACAAAAACACGTTTTCCATCCAATTTGTACGTCATAGGAACGGCCGATTACGCTGAGTAATCACGGCGCCACTCATCGCGCTCGATTATCTTTAAATCAGACGCCACCATCTCCTTGACCAAATCGCCGAAGCTGGTTTTGCAGGACCAACCCAACTTTTCCCTGGCTTTTGTCGGATCGCCAATAAGCAAATCCACTTCGGTTGGTCGGAAATATCTTGGGTCAATCCTGACGAGAACTTCGCCTGTTTTCTTATCGCTGCCGACTTCGTCAACACCAGCGCCGCTCCATACAATGTTTCGGCCAACCTCGGCGAACGCCAATTCGACGAATTCGCGTACGGCGTGCGTTTCGCCCGTCGCCAACACCCAGTCGTCGGGCGCTTCGTGCTGAACAATACGCCACATACCCTCTACATAATCCCTCGCGTGGCCCCAATCGCGCTTTGCGTCCAGATTTCCGAGAAAGAGCGTCTTCTGGCGTCCCTTTTCGATCGCAGCGACCGCTCGTGTGATTTTCCGAGTGACGAATGTTTCTCCGCGCGTCGGCCCCTCATGATTGAAAAGGATTCCGTTTGAAGCGTGTATGCCGTACGCCTCCCGATAATTCACGGCGATCCAATAGGCGTATAGTTTCGCTGCCGCATAGGGGCTACGCGGGTAAAACGGCGTTGTCTCAGATTGCGGGACTTCCTGCACCTTGCCGTAAAGCTCTGACGTGGATGCCTGGTAGAACCGCACTGACGTTTCAAGTTTCAGGATGCGTATGGCCTCGAGTAATCGAAGGGTCCCGATGGCGTCAGCGTTGGCCGTATATTCCGGTGTTTCAAAAGACACCTGGACATGGCTTTGGGCGGCCAGATTATATATCTCGTCGGGGCGGGTCTCCTGGACCAGCCGGATAAGATTCGTTGAGTCTGTCAGGTCGCCATAATGAAGGTGAAAAGACGTCTCGTGCTCTCTCGGGTCCTGATAGAGCGGGTCGACACGCTCGGTGTTGAAGGAAGACGATCGGCGCTTGAGGCCATGAACTTCATAACCCTTGTCCAGCAAAAGCTGGGCGAGATACGCGCCGTCTTGTCCAGTCACGCCGGTGATAAGGGCTGTTTTCTTTGGCATTCCAACGTCCAGTTAAAAGGAAGCAGTTAGCGGATATTGCTGAAAGAGAAAAGCATAACAAGGTCTGCAGCCCTGGTTTATTCAAGTTGAAGTGGACTGCTTTCGAATTATTCGCCCGATGAATCAGTCAGTTTCGGCTTTGGATAAGAAGCCGAGATAGGGTGCAGAGAGCCAGACGAGAAGAAATCGTTCCCAAGCTGCATGCGGTTAAAATTCGTCATCATTAAAGCGAAACGACGTGACACGCTGTGCGGGCTATAGGCGTAATGGAGCCGACGGAATGCGGGCGGCGTAGTACGCACCGAATGGTGGTGTGCTCAATACAACACATTCCGTCCGCACTTTTCATTGAATTATCGACGGCATCGGCAAAGAGCGATCCTGCTAACAACCATTGTTCGGCCTTGGCGCCGCCATCTCACGAGCCGACTGAGGTAGATATTTTAAGGAGCGGTCCGGAAAGGCGCTTATCCATCTGGGCTATGCAGAGGTTGAGATCGGTAAATTGGCCCCGCGCTTCCTGTGAGGAACTGTTGAGTCGATTTTGACGCGTTGTTCTTTCGGCGTTAATCATTGCTGAAGTGATTAAATGATATGACGAATAGTAGGCGTTTATTCTCGCTTGACGCGTCGTAAGGGGGCTCTTAAACAGGCCTCTTGTTTTTGCGGGTGTAGCTCAGTTGGTTAGAGCGCCGGCCTGTCACGCCGGAGGTCGCGGGTTCGAGTCCCGTCACTCGCGCCATTTTCTTTTGGTCCGACCCGGAGACATGGGTAACAGATTGTACCGGCGACATAGGTTACACTTTGGACCCAAACGGATTGCGGATAGTTTGCAACGTTTTCTGCTCCAGATCGATATAGCCTAAGTCTTAGTCCATAAAACTCGTTAGCCAAATGCGTTCGTCGACTTCCTTGATTCCAAGGCGCTGACCGGCGAGGACGGTTGAGATGTTGATCTTTTTTCTGTGTATGCAAAGACGCCCGCATGAGGTGAGCATGATCTGTCTGTCATGGAACGGATAATCCAGTTCAGGCACGCCGCGATATTGCCTCGTTGAGCGCCGGTAACCTCTGCAGGGGCTCTCATCTTCAGCGCCTCATGCGGTCTTAGTCGGACACATGGTCCGTCATTCAACCAGATTCGCCGCAGTTTTCATCACGACCGGTCTGTACTGGCCTTAGAGAAGCCGCTCGCCGCGTAGGGCCAATCCGGGGCGATAATTTTCGCGGACGGCACGACCATTGGTCGAAAAGCCGAGAGCGAAAGCCGATGAAATTCAGTTTTCTTCGGCGAAGCGGATATGATAACATCCGCAAATGGGCTTGCGGCGAACATGCTCGGAAACTTTTGAATTCCTCAAAGAACGTTTGGGGTTCCGTGATATCCTCTGTCTGTTTGCGGCGATATTTATGATCGCCGGATCAGTCCATGCATCCTCCCACAACCACGAAGACGAGCACGATCATCATCATCACGGTGAATTTGAAGCCGAATGCGTCGTTTGTATCGTCGCGAGCCTGCAAGGCGCTAAACTGACGCCTGGCGCCCCTGGGGTCGTTACGCCTTTAGCATTGCCAGTGGTCAAATTGGCTTTTGTTCATCGTTTTTCATGGCGATTAAACAGCGCGAAGGCGCACACCGCGCGCGCCCCACCTCTTTCTGGACGCTCTGAGTGAAAGTCCGGCGCTTTTATGAGCGCGTCCAATTTGGAGAGAGAAATGGGAATCCCCCTGGAGGCCCCGGTCAAATCCGTGGGCCGTCAAAAAGTTGCGCACTTGCGCGACAACCAGCCGTCGCAGCCGTTAAAACGAAATGAGAGGTTGGTTTA
>JBCDAD010000072.1:0-8695 GCA_039186325.1 Pseudomonadota bacterium
AAATCCGTATAGAGAATAGATTCTTGATTAGTCAGCGAAAGACGGACACGACGCGCTTGACTGATCGAAGACGCACAATCGAACAATCCTACTGCCGCTGCATCCCATCCAATACCGATATATGAAGCGATGAATGGGCGACGAATTTTGATTGGCCACGCCTTGCCTTTGGCGAGATCTTTCGTAACGGGAAGCCAATCTGACATGCCCGAGCGAGCAGTCAGCGAATGATCATGCGACGCCAGCATCCAGAGCGACACTTCCAGCGGATCCAGCCCATAAGCCGCCCTTGACGAGGCGCGTGCGTTTTTGTGCACCGTCCTATAGACATCAACCGGCTCATTGAAACCGCGAAAACCACTCCATGCCGTTTTTGCATCCGCGGAAATTCGTTCAATGGCCGACAATACTGAATGATGATCATCATAAGTATGATCAAGGCCTTCAACTCCCTCAATCACCATGCGGGAAATTCTCTCCGGAAAGTATTTCGCCAGCGTCAGCGCCCAATGCGAACCGAAACTCCGACCATATAGGCGAATATTCTCGTAACCGAGGTGATCGGCGACCGCGATAACGTCTTGCGCCGCCTGGATGGGCGTATAACCGGCAAGATCAACACCTTCACGCAAAAGCTTTGATCGACAGGCGTCTGCCGCCTTCCTGGTAATTTCCGAAAGCTTCGTTGCGCTCTTAATCAGTGTCAATTTGTTCGGCGCACCGTCACATACGAGATGCGGTGTTGACAAATAAACGCCACGCAGATCAACAAGGACGACGTCGCCAACGCGTCGGAACAACTCTACAAGCGCCAATGCTTGCGCTTGTCGGTCGCCGTCCTCATCCAGACGTTCATTATACGATCCACCGGGCCCGCCAGGTAATAGAAATACAGGGTCACTCGGCCGCGCAGCGGTCGATCTAAATCGGCGAAAACCGATGCTGATAAGGCGATCGCCGTCAGGCGTTTCCTTAACCGCAATTGCGCCCTCTTCACCGATCAGAGGTTCCGCCATTACGCGTTGCAACTCATATCTTGCAACACCCGCGTTTGGATCTGGTGGAGGCGCCGGCATCTTCACACCGCCGCGCTCGGAACAGGCCGCACATGCAATCACGGCGAAGACGCTTATCAAAATACAGACAGGATGGTTCATGTCAGACACCACGCACGCAACGTTTCAGAAATGACTGGCGGCGAAGAGCGCAATTTAAGCCAGGGAGAAATATTGCAGATGTGAGTGTCACCATCCATTAATCCGTTCCCCGAATTCATATTCTACGCCGTTGCCGACAATTACGTGAAAGCCGGCGTCGCTGAGACAGATAATTCGCCAATCTCGATTGCTTTGTATCGATAATTCATACCGAGAGCGCAAAAATACGACGAAAATTTGCGTACTTTGTATACACTATCTACTATGTTGTGCCTATAAAGTTTTTCCGGCGAAACCGGGCATTCTGAAAATCAGATACTATCCTTAGAAGGTCACCAAAGGGCGAGCTTGCGGCATTGATCGAAATCTGCAAGCTACAGGGAAACGAATTTCCAACAAAGAAAACGCATCGCTTCATGACTTCCGCACTTTCAACAAAACCTCGCTCAAAACCTGCGAAGAGCGCATCAAAGTCAAAGCCAAATGCGAAAAAATCGAAAAGCGGTCAGATCGAAAAACTAACGCGTGACCGAATAATAAAGAAAGCGCTCAGTCTGGTTCGCAAAGATGGATTGCAGAATCTCACAATGCGCCGGCTTGCTGATGAACTTGACGTTGCGACCATGGCGACATACCGACATTTCGAAAACCGTGATGCGCTCGTCATCGCGCTCGTCGACGAAGTCTGCCGCAAGCGACTGGCCTGCAAACCTGAAAAAGGCTCCACGTGGCAGGAACAAGTCCGGCGACAAGCCGCGCACTCCTTCGAGACGTTTATTCGGTATGAGGGGTTGCCGGAATATATTGTTAAATATGGACCCCACACTGAAAATGGGCTTCGGGTCATAAATGTTTGGTTGACGATATTGACCGAAGCTGGATTCTCAGAAGAGGACGCTGTTTACACGTTTCAAACAATTGGCATGCTTGTCGCGAGCACTGTAGAATTCAGCAAAAAAACACGCGGCGGCAAAGCTAGCTGGACATATATCAATCGAAGAAATTTCCCGTCAGAAATGCTCACCGACCTGCCGGCAATCGACAAGAGTATTGATCAGTTTGATCATTCGCAGAAGAGTATTGTAAGCTGGTGTACAGAACAAATTATTGTTGCGCTAGAGCGGAAACAAGCTGGATAGAACAGGCAAATTTCTATCTGATTTCCAAAAAATGCTATTTCGCAATTTCAAGAAGCGTACGGTTTAGGATGTTTAACGCCGTGTCTAGGACGCGTTCTCTCCAGACAGGATCGGCAGGAAAGAAGGCATCCTGAACAAGAGCTTTAGCGCGCGAAACCTGCTCTTCCGTTTTCTTATCTTGCCGCCGCAACCAATTGTCTGCGACGATAGCGAGCTGAACATCCAGCATAGGCAGCGTACCGAATTCCAGACAGACGGCGGTTGTCTCAACATCAGGGATGATTTCCGGCACAGCCTGCATGATAGTGCCGGTATACGCGATAGCTTGTTCGTTACGTGAAGGTAATTGGTCGATTTCCGTTGACCACCAAGCCGCAGCCCGCTTTCGTGCTATTGAACCGGGTTCGTGGAAACAAATAAATACGGGCTCAGCATATTCGCCGACGCCTGTATGAATATCCAGAAAAACCACGCGGCGTCGCTGCACAGCAAATTTCTGCAGAAGTGTTTCGAATGTTTGCCTGGACCAGCTTGGCGCAAAACCGCCGAACCCTATACCCTGCGGATAATTATATTGCCCAGCCCGAAGCGCCTCTAGAAAAGCTTTTGTTCCGCGCTCGTTCTTAAACGCGTGCATGCGTTCACAAATTTTTTCAATTGATTGGGGCGTCCACTCTTGCGGTTCAAACCAGGCATGTAGGTCTGCATAATTTCCGTTAACTGGCGGCTCGACGCCGAAATCAACAAAATTTCGATTGAGATCAATATTGTACTGATCCGTCCGCGCCATCTGCGCATGGCCCCAGGGATTCAACGCATGGATCAACAAAACACTGGCATTTGCCGGTCTGTCTGCAAAAGAGCGTTGTTGAAGCCAGGCCGACATCACGCCCGAACCACACCCGCTTTCAGCTCCATGGGTGCCGCAGCAGACAACGAAAAGAGTATCAGCAGACGGATCACCAAAATATGCCGCATCGCAGGTTAGTGTCGCGTTCGGATGACAATCCTCAGTCAGCTCAAAAGACAGGGGTTCGGAACCCAGAGACTTACAACTTTCATGAAAGACGTCGCGGGCGTCAAAATATGTCTCGCTGAAAAAGTGTGTAGCAACCGACCTGTTGATTGTTTTCATGGCAACACGCCGCCCCTTACGCACAAAATAATCCGCATGACTGTTCGGCTGATAATGACCGGCACCTTTAGCGCACGCCTCGCGCCGCACTCATCCCTCCCATCGCAGTCGAATCGCAACAGCAGCTATTGAACGCAGCACGAAAAACAGTGCTGTGACATTTTCAGAACAATAACGCTATCGCTTCTTCAAAACGGACGATTCATGCTGGCGACCTCTCCGAAATGTGTACATAGTATACAGAAATCCAGAATTGCGCAACCGATTGGGAGGAACCGCAACTGATGGCTCAATTTAGAATTCTCGCGCCCGCTTGCGCCTTTCTAAGCAGTATCGCCCCACTAGCGCTCGTCACCGCTGCAAAAGCGCAATCTCCTGAAGCCTCTCCGAACGGAGTAATTGATAGTATCGTCGTCTCTGCGCAGAAACGTCGTGAGACCCTTGAGGAAGTGCCAATCTCGATAAAGGCGTATACGAACGAAGAGATTGAAAAACTGCAGATAAATTCAATAACCGACATCGCACTGCTGACGCCCAGTGTCTCGTTGAATGAAGGCCTGAACCCACTTTTTACGTCAATTACAGTCCGTGGCGTTGGTAATATTGGCGGCGAGCAAGCAACGTCCGGCATATATCTGGACGGCTTTGAGTTATCAGCTAACTCATCGGCGGGTCTTGGCATTCAATATGACGATATCGAACGAATCGAAGTGCTTCGGGGACCGCAAGGAACAACTTTTGGTCGGAATGTTGTCGCGGGCGCAATTAGCGTAACGACAAAAGAGGTTGGAGAAGAGGTCAGTGGATATGCTGAAATTCGAGGGGAGAATTTTGGGGGCGTCGGCGCCCGGGGCGCGGTTAATTTACCCGTATTGGCGGATACGCTCGGGTTTAGAGTCGCAGGGTTTGTGGACGCGAGCAACGGCAATATCGAAAATATTGGATCAGCCGGCGGACGAAATGACTTTACGCGCTTTGGCGGGAGACTAACAACGAACTTTAATCCGTTCGAGCGGTTGACAATCAAGTCAACGGTCGGCTTCGACCGGCTGGATCAAGGGTTGGAGAACTTTGTCGCTGACGGTTTCCTGGAATCCTCTCTCCTTCCGATCGTCGACATCATAGATTTGGGATTGAATCCGTTCCTGCCGCCAGGGAGCCTTCCCGCTGGGCCCGCCACGCGTTTTCCAGACCAAAATGACACCGTTGAATTCAACACGCCGACCAGCTTCGACTTCGAAACATTTATCGCCACGGCAAATGTGAGTTACGAATTTGACAACATGGATCTCGTTTGGGTGTCGGGTTATGTTGCAAATGAGATTAACCGATTTGAAGATACCGATCTCAGCGAAATCGATGCGATTATCCTTGATCAACAGAATAATTCAGAATTTGCGAGTACTGAACTCAGGCTCCAGTCAAAAGGCGACGGTCGGCTCAATTGGACAGCCGGACTATACGCCGCTTCAGCTGAATTTATAACAAATTCTGGGATCAATACCGGGAGCCAAATCGACCAGGTCTATCTTTTGCCGGGCGGAACGCCATTGCCGGTCCTTCCGGGCGGACTCCCTATTACTTTCCCTTTTGATATCGAAATTTTTCCCAACAATTTGACCATACTGCGCAACGCTTTTGAATCCGACGAGCAGTTCTACGCCGCATTCGGAGAAATAGAGTTTGAGATATCAAACACACTTTCAATTTTTGGCGGGCTTCGTTTCAATCACGATCGCATTAAAGAACGCGAGACGGATCCCATCGAACTTGTTTCTCTGAATGAGCTGCTTGAACCTGAATTTACCGAGACGGTTCCGTTGCCGCCTGATTTACAAGCGTTCCAGGGCGGGTTTATTGGCAACCTCATCCTTTTCCCAGCGACATTCGAAGGTGAGACTCAAAACGCGGACTTCGAACGTCTGACCTGGCGCGCCGGCATGAAATGGCGCCCGGCCGACGATATAAATCTCTACGCTATCGTATCTACGGGATATCGGCCTGGCGGTATCCAACTGGTCAGTGGACTCGCGCCGCCAACATTTGGAAGCGAAACGCTAAGGAACTACGAGGTCGGAATAAAGACATTTCTTTTTGACCGTCGCGCCAACATCAATCTCGCATTATTTTATATGGATTGGCGCGACGTTCAGATTTCAACGCGATTGCCGGGCTCAACATTCGGTTTCACCGATAATGTGGGTGAAGCGGACGTCCTCGGTCTCGAATTCGAGTTTGTCGCGCAACCCGCAGAAGGGGTTACGCTGGGCGGCGGCCTGGCTTTTATAGACACCCAAATCAAAAGTTTTATAGATGCTGACGGATTTGATCGTGCAGGATTTGACCTTCCGAATGCGGCCGAATTGACAGCTAATGTGTATGCAGAATATCAACGCCCGGTTTTTGGCGCATTTGATGGATTTGTCCGCGCATCCCTTATCCACAATAGCGAGCAATTGCCAGACTTTATTACCGGCGGCATAGATCGTCCGACGTTAGAACGCTGGCGGCGCGTTGACTTGCGACTGGGCGTCGCATCGGAAAACAATATCCGCATTGAGATCTATGCTGAGAACTTACTGAATGCGATTTACGCAACCGGTAAGGATTTGGTTGGTTTCGGTCTTGCGGGCCAATATGTCGTCTCGCCGCCAAGACGCATTGGCGGGCGCTTCACAAAGTCTTTCTAGAGCTGGGACCTGCGGCTTAAGGCGCGCGTGAGCTCGACATGTCTCTAAAACCACCGTGGCTTTTCCTGAGTCAGGTATTTTCTGTGTAGATACAAAAATAGAAATCTGCATTCGTTAATCAGGCCGGAAGATAACGCCAACTCGCGGGCGCCCCGATCTCAAAATTTAAACACAAAAAAAAAGAAAATGATAAACAGTGAAAGGTCGAAGTGGCAAACCCATTGTTTTTAAAGGATTATTTTTCGGGGTGGTGGGCCCGGAGGGACTCGAACCCCCAACCTAGCGGTTATGAGCCGCCAGCTCTAACCAATTGAGCTACAGGCCCCTGACACAGTCAGCGGGACTACCGGTGATAGCATATCCGGGACCCATGTCACGGGATAATGCGCTGAATTTGTGCTTGCGGGACAAGAGTCGCCAACATTGCGGAGTGCGGGACTTGCAGATCGCGCTTTAGGTCAAATATCAACAAAACTCTGCGTAATAGGCTGCGCCCCGGACTGGTCAGATCAGTTCATTGCGATCATCTTCGGCGACGCGGGCCGCATCGCGCGCCGCCGGCGGCCCAAGCCCGCCGCCACCGGGCGTCTCAATGATAAGGCGAGACCCTGCAGGAACAGTTTCGCGGCCCATGCCGTTCAAAGGCGGTCCATCCTTCAAGCGGATCGTCGCAGGAGCGCCCGCCTCGCCGCCATCACGTCCGCGCGGCGGATGACCAGTGCGATCGAACATTTTGGAGATGGCAAACGGTTGTCCTGAGGCATGGGCGATTTCAATTGACTGGCCGAGGCCGCCGCGATATTCGCCCCGCCCGGCCGAGCCTTGCCGGAATTCCCGGCGCCAGAAGATCAACGGCGCCTCAGCCTCGTTGATTTCTGTAGACGTCGTCCGAACACCCGACGGAAACGCCGTTGTCGACAACCCGTCTTTCCCCTGGCGCGCGCCCGTGCCGCCATTGAAAATCGGGTTAATCACAAATCGATCCTCCACCGCGTGTTCGACACTCATTAAAACGGGATTGAAAATACAGGACGCGCCTTCCGCGGGCGTTTCCACGCCAGCCTTGGCAAGACATCCCAATACCACGTCAGGCAACATCTGACCGACCGCATGGCGGGCCGAAACAGCGCTCGGCGGCGGCGCATTCAGTATACAGCCTTCCGGCGCCGAAACCCGAATGGCTGCAAGTGAGCCTGCATTATTTGGAATATCTCCTCCAATCACACACCTGGCGCCAAACGACGCATAGGCCTGCGTATAGGTCAACGGTACGTTCACGCCGCGTGCGCTCGTCCCGGAAGTGCCGGCAAAATCAATATCAATGATGTCGTCACCAATCGTCACCGTACAAACAAGATCAATCGGCGCATCATATCCGTCGATACGCATGGCGTGTTCATAGGCGCCATTGCCGATTACGCCGATCCGCTGCGCCATCCCGGCGCGTGACAGATCAATGATCGCGTCTGCGACATTATCCAGTCGCTCCAATGGCCATTCCGACATCAGTGCGGATAAGCGCTTGGCGCCTGCGTCATTGCACGCCGCCAATGAATAAAAATCCCCCTCTGCAACGATTGGATCACGCACATTTGCGCGGATAAGGCGCATCAGCGTTTCATCGACGCGTCCCTTTCTGAATAGCCTGGAGATGGGAATATTCAGGCCTTCCTCGTAAACGGACCGGCCATCAGCGCCAAAACCCAGTCCTCCAACATCAGCAATATGCGTTGTCGCAGCAAACAGTGCGACGCAACTGTCGTTTTGGAAAACGGGCGTCACAACAGTAAAATCGTTGAGGTGGCCTGTCCCTTTCCACGGATCATTCGTTACAAGAACATCGCCAGGAGCCAATTCATCGGTCGGAAAGACTTTGAGAAATTCTTTTACGGAAGCCGCCATGGCGTTCACATGACCGGGCGTTCCTGTTACGGCCTGAGCAATCATACGGCCATGGGCGTCAAACACCCCCGCAGAAAGGTCACCCGCCTCCCGCACCGTTGGAGAAAAAGACGTACGGATCAGGGTCTGCGCCTGCTCCTCGACGATAGCGAGAAGTCGGTTCCAGAGGATCTGGATATCAACCGAAGAAAAAGAGATATCCTGCGGCTTTCTCATTTAATCCGCTCCAGGATTAACGCGCCGCCTACGCCAATCCCGGCCACAAAGCCTGCCGGGACAACGCTTGTTGTTTGGTCCTCAGCAATGAGAACGGGACCTTCCACGGCGGCTGACGTCTTCAGCGCTTCGCGATCGACCAAACGAAAACCATTTATCGCGTCGCTGGTTTGCGCCGATCTGGCCTCACCAGCCGACGCGGCTGCATCGCCCAATCGAACATTGTTTTTTGAACCGCTGACCAAACGCAACGACCAGGTCAGTATTTCGATCTCCATTGCCGGGATAGATCTTGAAAACAAACGCTCATAAGCGTCTTCAAAGGCGGATCGCACGCCGGCTCCCGAACGGTCCAATAGCGCATCCGCCGGCGGCGCCACGGCAATTTCATGGCCTTGCCCCTGATACCGCATATATACCCGACATTCTTCGGTAAATGTTCCGCCAGGCGCCGCG
>JBCDAD010000073.1:0-8094 GCA_039186325.1 Pseudomonadota bacterium
AAATGAGGAAGGCGCGATGTTGTCTGTCCGAATATCGGATAAGGTGCGTGGTCAGTTTGAAAAATTATTTCCGAATCTATCCGTCATAATTCAACAAAAACTATCCAGACCTTCGAGGCGACGCGCGTGATTGTCGATCCAGACGCGGTTGCGGCTGCAATAGCGGAGATAGCGGAAGATGAAATCCTATCGCGTTACGGCGCGCTCGCCGCTAACGACATTCGCACGAAATCATCGCCGCAGGATTTTGTGACGGAAGCGGATGTCGCTGCGGAAAATGCGCTTCGCGCCGCATTGTCTGATTTTCTTCCTGATGCGGGCTTTGTCGGAGAAGAAAGCGCCGCTGCGGATCCAGACATATTGCGCATATTGGGCGGAAAGGGCCGAGTTTGGGTCGTTGATCCACTGGATGGAACAAAAAATTTTATTCAGCAACGCGATCAATTCGGAACAATCGTAGCGCTGGTCGAAAACGGCGTTACAATTATGGGATGGATTTACGCCATCCCAGAGCGCAAATGTGCGGTTGCGTTAAAGAATGGTGGAACGTTTTGGGGTGGCGAACGCATTGTCCGCCATTCGTCCATTGACAAAGGCATCGCGGGGTATCGCGCGATCGGCGCATTAGATACGGAATGGGAACGCCGATTGCGGCCACAATTGAATGCGCATTTTGAGACCAGGGCAGGACGTTGCTCCGCATACATTTATATCGAACTGGGCCGTGGCTTAGCGCCGTTTGCAATTTATGGCCTCGCGCATCCATGGGACCATGCAGCCGGCGCGCTGTTGTTGTCAGAGACTGGCGGTAACGTCGCATATCTGGACACCGGCGAAATCTATAGCCCGTTTTCGACAACAGGTAGGCCATTGCTCGCTGCAGCCACGGCGGATATTTATAGCAGTGTTTCCGAAACCCTGCTGCGAAATCCCTAAAAGCTTATTGTTTGATGTTTGAGTTTTTGTTGCTCTTTGGCGCCGGCGTATTAGCTGGCTGGATCAATGTAATGGCCGGCGGCGGGTCAATATTGACCGTGCCTGCGATGGTGTTCATCGGGATGCCGGGGCCAGTTGCGAATGGAACCAATCGTATTGGGATCATTACGCAGAATCTCTCGGCAGTTTTTCGGTTTTTCAGAGGCGGTTATTCGGACTTTAAACTGAGCGCGAGTCTCGCCGCTGCCGCTGCTCTTGGCGCGTTATTTGGGGCGAATGTCGGCGTCCAGTTATCCGGCGTTTGGTTTGATCGCGTGCTGGCGCTGGTCATGGTGGGTGTTTTGATCATCATGCTAACGGATTTTGGACAAAAGCCAGTCACTACGCAGGCGTCGCCAAAAAATCTGTTGCCGGGGCATATTCTTATGATCGGCGCCGGGTTCTGGGGTGGTTTCATTCAGGTCGGCGTTGGCTTCATCATGATGCCGATCATTAATCGCGTAATGGGTTTGGACCTCGTACGCGTCAACATGCATAAGACTTTGGTCGCATTGGTTTTTTCAGTCGTCGCGCTCTTCATCTTTGCGCGCAATGTGGATATTGAATGGACGCTTGGCGCTGCACTTGCCGCCGGTTTCGCTATCGGCGGATGGTTTGGCGCGCGCTCGGCGATCAAAGACGGTGAGGCGCTCATCAAGCGGATCTTTTATCTCGCAATCATTGCGATGATCATCAAGCTTCTATTCTTTTGATTACTATAACAAGCCGAGCGTCTTAAAGCTGGCGTGTGATTTAGCGCCAATAACCAGATGATCGTGGACTTTGATATTCAGCGGCTTTGCTGCTGCAGCGATCTGGTTGGTCATTTGGATGTCAGCCTGCGACGGCGTCGGATCTCCTGACGGATGGTTATGCACAAGAATGATGGCTGAAGCGCCGAGTTCCAGCGCTCGTTTCACCACTTCGCGCGGATAAACGGGCGTATGATCAACGGTTCCGCGTTGTTGAACTTCGTCCGCAATCAGAATATTCTTCTTGTCCAAAAAGAGAATTCTGAAAAGTTCCGTTTTCTCGTCCGCCATCGCCGCGCGGCAATATCGCAGGAGATCATTCCAGGAAGAAATCACCGGACGCTCAAGCACGCGTTCCTGCGCGATTTTTATCGACGCTGCCTGAAGGATTTTCAGGTCAAGCGCAACGGCTTCTGAAACTCCGCGCATTTCCTGAAGCCGTTCCACAGGCGCGCCGATGACCTCCGCGAATCCGCCAAATTGAGCGATCAATTCTTTCGCCAAAGGTTTTACATCCCGCCGGGGGATCGTTCTGAAAAGAACAAGCTCCAACAGTTCGTAATCGTGAAGCCCATCCAGGCCCGCATTTTGGAACTTAGCGCGCAGGCGTTCTCGGTGACCGGCGTAGTGAGCTTGGGATGATTTTTCGACAGCGGCCATTTGCGCCGGGCTAATATGGCGGGCGATCAAGGCCAGCCGGAGATCGGGTAAAGATTTCGACCCCCGTCGCGGTTATGCCAATTGAATGTTCGAACTGCGCTGACAATGACTTATCACGCGTAACGGCGGTCCACCCGTCTTTCAATAATTTTACATCCGGCCTGCCGTCATTGATCATTGGCTCCACTGTGAAAAACATACCTTCCTGCAGTTCAATGTCAGGTGCGCGATGGCGCGATCCAAATCGATCACGGTATTCTGCATAATGAACAACATTGGGTTCATCATGGAATACGCGTCCAAGGCCATGCCCGCAGAAATCGCGCACAACAGAAAATCCGTTCTTTTCAGCTAGTGATTGAATTGCAGCGCCGATATCCCGAAGATTGCCGCCCGGTCGGACTGCGTTGACGCCAGCCATCATACACTCATACGTCGTATCAACTAGGCGCCGCGCTTTGACCTTTGGTTCGCCGGCGTAGAACATTCGGCTTGTGTCGCCATGCCAGCCATCAACAATCAACGTAACGTCAATATTTAAAATGTCGCCATTGCGCAGGGGTTTTGGGCCGGGAATGCCATGGCAGATGACATGGTTCAAAGAAATGCAGGTGGCGTGTCGATACCCTCGATAACCGATGGTGGCCGATAGCGCGCCGTGGTCAAGGACGAATTCTCGGGCCTTTGAATCCAGAGATTCGGTGGTCACACCGGGCTCTACGTGTTGCGTGAGCATATCGAGGCAAGAGGCGGCGAGTTGGCCGGCCGCGCGCATCCCCTCGAAGTCTTCGGGGCGGTGTATCCTTATTTCACCGTTTCTGACGATGGGTTCAGCAGCGAGTGTATTCTCAGTCATCACAACTCAAAATCTATTGGCAAGCGGTGCCTTAGCAGGATTTCGTTCATGGTGATATCACAATCATAGCACAGAAATTCAACACCGTGGTCTCGGGCGACCAATGCAGCTTCCGCATAGGCAGGATCGAGATCCGTCGCGAGGGAAAAGCGCGTGCAATCATTCCGCTGAACGATATATAATAAAACGGCTCGGTCGCCGGATTTGACCCGGTCCCCAAGATCATTCAGGTGGCGCGCGCCCCGCGCCGTCACGCTGTCCGGAAACTCCGCCAAACCGTCCGTTCTGACCAAATGTACGTTCTTCACTTCTAGAAAACAGCTCCGCGCATCAGCATGGCGTTCGAGCAAGAAGTCGACCCGGGACCGCTCGCCATATTTCACTTCGCGGCGGACCTGGCCGTAACCGGTCACTTCAGAAATATTGTCTGCGCGCAACGCCTCGTCGACAATGGCGTTGGGATTGGACGCGTTAACTGGCACAAGGACGCCGTCGATATCCGCAAGCACCCAATCAAAAGCTAGCTTCCTTTGCGTGTTGCCATGGCGATGAACGTATACCTCGCCGCCGGGCATAGCGACTCCGAGCATTGATCCGGGATTAGCGCAATGCGCGGTGACGAGCGTGCCGTCGTCCAGTTCAATTTCGGCAAGAAACCACTTGTGCCGTTTGATCAGGCGACCTTTGATTAATGGCTCGGGCAAACGCAATGGGCGCATTCCTTAAGGGTTAGACGACCGCTAAGCGGAATTAACGAATAATGAAATTAACTCTTTCAAATAATGGAAAGTTATCGATTGCCTGACAAGTTTTCGCCTGGAATTCAATTCTGGCTAGAGACTTCGTAGCGGCTTATGCGTATATATTCCGATCGATCCGGCAATGTGGCGATTACAGCCGCCATCCTTCTGTCGTTGCTCATCTTGGTTGCGGGCAGTGCTATAGATTATCAGCGCTACAACAAATCAAAAACAGAGTTATCCGAATTATCTGACGCGCTGGCGCTACGTGGCGCGCGCGAGTTTTTGTTAGCGAACACATCTGCAATTCAGATTCGGGCGGCGTTAAAAGCAGCGCTGGATGGCGGCCTCGCCAGACAATATGGACTTGATCAGGTCGACATCGATGTTTTAGCCGACGAAACCAATGCCGTTGTCCAGGTCCGCCTCAGTATTCCGTTTCCGGATGGATTGATATCAGGAAAAATGGCGAAGCCAGGGGAGAACCTGATTGCTGAATCGACGGCCGCCACCTATGGCGGTTTGAAGGTTTGTGTGGTTGCAGTGAATGAGAATGACGGCGGCGTTATCAAGGCGGATTTCAATGCACAACTCCAAGCGAATGACTGCACGATTATCTCCAACTCAGCCTCCACGTCCGGTATCGATATTGGCGGTTCGTCGAAATTGACTGCCGGCAAAATCTGTACGGCTGGTGGATATGAAGGCGGCGCCGAAAACTTTGCACCGGAGCCGACCACGGACTGTCCGGTACTCGATGATCCCCTGACCGAACGCCAGCCACCGTCTTTCGGAAGTTGCGATGAAATTGACATGTCGCTTGGTGAACAAACGACTGCGACAACAATAGCCGCCGCAAAAAATTCGTTCGCGCAGTTTTTGCGCCAATCGAGAAAAGCGTATGGGAATTCGACGGACGATGACGATGATGATGAAATCGAAGAACTTGACCGAACAGTTTATTCGATAGAGCCAGGGGTTTATTGCGGCGGATTGCATGTTGCCTCGAATGCGGAAGTTCGCCTCAATCCCGGCGTCTACGTGATTAAAGACGGGGCTCTGCGTGTCGAGTTCGGAGGAAAACTGACGGGCGAAAATGTTGCGTTTTATCTGGTTGGCGATGACTCCACTTTTTATTTCGGCGCCGATTCTGTGATCTCCCTGACGGCCCCTAAGACCGGCGACCTCGCCGGAATTTTATTCTTTGAGGATCGGACTGCTCCTCTGGGCCGCACGCACAACATTTTAAGTGATGATGCGCGCGTCCTTCTTGGCACAATCTATCTCCCACGCGGTAACTTGTTTGTCGCAAGCCTTTTTCCAATCGCGGACCAATCAGCATATACAGTCATTGTCGCGAATGGGCTTCGACTTACCGGCAATCCGACACTGGTTTTGAACTCGGACTATTCTGCGACAGATATTCCGGTGCCAGCGGGGGTCGGACCAGTTTCCGGCGGTGTCCGGCTCACCAATGAACGGTTGAAGCCGAACGAGACTTCGTCTTAAGCGCGGGGGCGCGTTTTTTTACCGGTCTGGTTTTTTCGGCGCCGAAGATGCGCAGGCATGGCTTCGTGTGAAATTCCGGCCCGTTCCAATCGCCGGATAACATCCGGCAATGATCTAATCATTTGGCTGGTTATCTGACGATCTTTTCCGGCGAGTAGATCCAGGGCGGCCTTGGCCGTCGGTTCGCCCTTCGAAACGGATTGACCACAGAGTCGATCATATTCCGCTACAGATACAAGGATCGCGCGACGGGACCGATACTTTACAATTTCGATTGGTCCATTTTTGACTAATCCTAATAGGGCGCCAAAATTCTGTTTGGCCTGATGACATGATATTCTTTGCATTTCCGGTTCTCAGTTCTCGGTTGCGTTAGCTCACGTGCACTATACGGCAGGATCGCAAGGGGGAGGATAAATTTACCAAATCACGCTGTTTCAGCACGTAAACGCCGCAAACCCCCGTCAATTGCGTAACGTTTTACGTGACACCTTTTCGCAACCCCAATTTTCAGATAGGTCGGTTGGAGAGGAATTCGCGTTTGATGAAGAACACACAGTCAGTGGTTGAACGAAAAAAGGCCGCGATTTTAGCGATCGGCGATGAGCTTCTGTCCGGGCGCACCAAGGACGCCAATATTCACCATCTTGCCTGTTGGCTGACAGAACGTGGCGTGACGCTTCGTGAGGCGCAGATTGTCGGTGATGAGCAGGATGCGATTGTGCGCTCGTTGAACCACCTTCGCGCGACCTACGACTACGTGTTTACATCCGGCGGCATCGGGCCGACCCACGACGATATCACCGTTGAAGCGGTTGCTGCGGCTTTTAATGAACCCGTGATTATGCATCCGAAGGCGGAAGCCCTGGTCCGCGGATATTATGAGAAACGCGGGGAGGAGGTGACGGCGGCTCGGCTGCGGATGGCGCGCACCCCGCGGAGCGCGGAACTTATCTTTAATCCGATCACCGGTGCGCCCGGCATTCGGGTCGCAAATGTCTATGTCCTTGCCGGCGTGCCAAGCATATTTCGAGCAATTCTTGATGCTATTGAATCCGACATCGAAATCAGTGAGGTCATTTATGCTCAGGCGGTGACTGCCCATCATTTGCCGGAATCGGCAATTGCAGAGACACTGGCGCAATTGCAATCGGAACATCCGGACGTCGCCATCGGCAGCTATCCGATAGACGGCGATGAATTGGGCGTAACGGTTGTCGTTCGTTCAGATGATCGTCCAGCGGCGCAGACGACTGTTGCGCGTGTTGGCGAAGCCATGACGGCTATGGGGTTTTCGCCGATCTTCGAAGATCGGAAATAGGCGCGGGATGCGCTAAATGCTCTCAGTTTTCGACATATTCAAGATTGGCGTTGGCCCGTCGAGCTCCCATACGGTGGGCCCGATGCGCATAGCGCGCCGGTTCTTGAAAGAAGCAACCAAGCGCAATTTTCAGCGCGCAACCAGAATACGCATTGATTTGCATGGCTCGCTAGCATTGACCGGTATTGGTCACGGTACTGATCGCGCTGTCATTTTGGGATTGCTTGGGTTCGAGCCGGAAACCGCTTCGCCGCCCGATATGGACGCCGCAATTGAAAAGGTGCAGCGAGATAACAAACTGCGCCTGTTTACAGGCGCAGTCTTGCCGTTTGATAAATCCACGGACCTCTGTTTTCGGGGTGATATCGTATCGGGCGTCCATCCGAACGAAATGCGTTTGAGCTTAATCGATAAAGCAGGCGACGCCGTATTTAGCCAGGTTTATTATTCGGTAGGCGGTGGATTTATCGCCAGCGCGAAGCAATTGTCCAGCAACGCCAAAGACGATCTAATTGATCGACCGGCCGTCGGGCCGCATCAATTTGCGTCAGCAGCGCAGCTTTTAGAAATCTGCCGCGCAGAAGACAAACCAATTGATGCGATCATGTTAGACAATGAAGACGCACGACGTCCCCGGCCGGAGACAAGCGCCAAACTCGATTTGATCTGGACGGCGATGAATGAGTGTATCGACCATGGATTGCGTGGCGACGGAAAATTGCCGGGATCCCTCGAAGTGCGCCGACGGGCCGCTGAACTCTATCGAAAGTTACGCGACACGCCGTTGGGCAATGAGCCGGAGCGTATTTTTGATTGGCTCAATGTTTACGCCATGGCGGTGAATGAAGAGAACGCCGCGGGCGGTCGGGTCGTTACAGCGCCGACGAATGGCGCCGCCGGGATCATCCCGGCAGTTATCCGTCATTATTGCTGTGAGAACGGGGACGCCAACGCAAGCCAGATTCACACATTTTTGCTGACCGCGGCGGCGATTGGCATTTTGTACAAACAACGCGCGTCGATCTCTGGGGCCGAGATGGGTTGCCAGGGCGAAGTTGGTGTGGCGTGTTCGATGGCGGCTGCCGGCCTCGCGGCGGTATGGGGCGGCGCGCCGGCGCAAGTGGAGCACGCAGCGGAAATCGGCATGGAGCACAATCTCGGCCTGACCTGCGACCCAGTTGGCGGGCTTGTACAAATTCCGTGTATTGAACGAAACGCTATCGGTGCAGTCAAAGCGGTCAACGCTGCACGGCTTGCGCTTCGCGCTGCAGAAGAGCCTAA
>JBCDAD010000074.1:0-7985 GCA_039186325.1 Pseudomonadota bacterium
GCTAAGGCGCACTCAGCCAATAGAAGATGAAACTGCGCAAATTCTCGCGCCGGCGTCCCGGATGGCGAAGACGGCGCCGCCTGCGCTTCCTCACAGGCCTTTGTATGAACACCCGAAGCGTCGAGCGCGAGCGCCAACCACGGTTTTACGACGGCCTCATTGCGCAATCGTTCGACGGTGAGAATTTGAACAGCATCGGCAAATCGACCGATTTCATAGCTCGCTACCCCTCGCAAAAAGTCAAATTCTGGTCGGCTATCTCCCTGTTCGAGCGCCGCAAGCGCCTCCGGCGCATAGCCATGAGCGAGATAGAAAAGTGCAACAGACTGAACAGCGCCTGATTTGGCGCCAGGCGCTGCGACGGCGAGCGCTGTATTGAGTTTTTGTTCAACTGCAAGAAAGCCGTCCCGGCGCACACGCTCCGTATACGTGTAGTATAAACGTCCCAAATGAAAGTCAGCCAGTGAAATCGGGTTTGTTGACAGGTCCTCGTATTCGCGAAACGGCGGATGGATGTCACCATTGATTGCGCCAGGGAGCAAAACATCGCTCGCCACGGCGCTTCCAAAGACCGTAGCGGCCCCGAATAGAGCGGCGATTGGCCTTTTCACTATTGCGCAACTCCTTTGGCGGCGTCATCGGTTTTGCGTCCGCGTTCCGCCAGCTGCTTCGTCAATTTTCGCGCATTATCCGGCGTCATTTCAGCAAGCACGCCGGCGAGCGACTGCGTACGCATGCCTGATGCGACCGGAATCAGGACGTCCGCGTCAAGCGCATCAAAAATCCGCGCCGCGTCCTTTGGTTTCATTTTCTCATAAGCACTGACAAGCGCGTCGATATCGCGCGACTCTTCTGTTTCGCGGGCTTCCTTTATTTGGTTGAGCGCCTGGCGTTCCCGGTCAAATTTTTCCAAGCGGATACGGAGTTCATTTTCAGTGGCGCGCAAGAGCGCTTCACGCGTTTCCAGCTCCCGTTCCCGCGCATCCAGGATCGCCCGTCTTTCCGCGAGCTTTGCCAACATGCGCCGCTCAACTTCCGGCGAAGTTTGCGCGACCGTCGGCCCATTTTCCGAATGAGATTGCGATGAAGACGGCGAAAGGACGACCGTGGGACCGGCTTCGGTCGGTTCATTGGCCTTTGCGGACAAACCCGCCCAGACGCCACCCGCTTTCAGGAGCGCAAGCATGCCGAAAGCAGCGACAGCGACCGGCAAGAGTTGGACGCCGCGCCCGCTCATTGATGCGCCTTGAGCGCATCTGCGCGTTTAGATCCGACGCGCCGAACATCGTTCATGGCGTCCTCGATCCGGCCCGCAATATGATCGCCCGCGCGCACCATGACAGACAATTCGTCCGCAAGCACATGCGCTTTCGCCGTAATATCGTCGAGATCTCGTCCGATCGTGATGCCGCTTTCTTGCATCAACGCCAGGTTTTTCTCGGCGCGTCGGCTTGCTTCGTCGAATTTCGAGATGACCGACAACAACTGCTCCTGGCCAGCGCGAAGTTTTCGCAGACGCGTGCTGAGAATGATGCAATAAGCGCATGTGGCGACGAGTAAGACAGCGACGAGCAACTCAATGATCAGGTTTACGCTCATCATGTCGCCTCCCCGTCAGTATCATTCGCCGTAGTGACGCGCACAGCGATTTGAGCGCCGGCTTTACCAATTTTTCCGTATGCGATGGTTTGATCACCGACTCTAAGCTCCGCCGGGGCGTTTACGGCTTTTGCGAATGAAAGCGTCTGCCCGGGAGACAACGCCAACACCTCACTCAGCGTCAGGAATTTCTCCGCCAGAACGAAATCTACATCCACATCGGATTCAGCAACTTCATCCGTCAAATGCGCGCGCCAGACCGCCTCATTGCCGCCTGTCTCGCCAATGAATTCTCGTTGCAGGAGTTTGAATATCGGCTCCAATGCAGCGTGGGGCGTCAGGATCGTCGCACTTCCTGTTTGACCCTCCAACTCAACGCGAAATTTCGCCAGTGAACACACGCTTGCATCCTGCGCGATGGCGGCGAACCGCGCTGTGGTCTCAAGCCGGTCGACAGAAAAATTGATGTCGCGGACCGGTTCAAACGCGTTGCCAAGGCCTGTCGCCAGTGCTGCGCAAACCCGTCCCGTCAGAGCGAGTTCGATCGCTGTAAATCCTCGTTCGTCGTCGGCGACACTCGCCCCCCGTCGACCGCCAAGAAGAAAGTCGACGATTCCGTAAACAAGCGATCCGTCGAGCGTCAGCAGGCAATAGTTTTCCAGCTCACTCGATTTTAAGACCGCAACAACAGATGGTTCCGAAACCGATTGAACAAAATCGCCAAATCGGGTGGAACTGATATCGTCCAAAGTGACGTCGACATTTTCATTTGTCAGATGCCGCAGATCTGTGGTCATGAGACGCGCCGCCCGGTCAAAGACAACATCAAGCATTGGCAAGCGACGATGCGACACCAAAGCTGAGTTTATCAAGGCTTTCAGCCCCGAACGGTCTTCACCAACCTCGCTGGCGAGGTCAAAACCCAGAAGATCGGAGATTTCGTCTTTATCGAGATCATCCGCCCACTCCACCGCATCGTCTTCGGCTTCATTCGTTGTCATATAGCTCTGTGTCTGCGACATGCCTCGCCTATTGAATAATCATTTCTTCAATCACAACGTCATCAGCCGCGAGCGGATCGAGAACAGTATTTACCCGCCGCAGCATTTCCGTTTTGACCCGTTGCATTGCAGCGGAACCTGCAAAGTCCTCCGGCCGCAATTCGCGCAGGAAAAACGTCAATCGCTCGTTTAACATCGGCGCTTTCGCTTCGAGCGCTGATCCGAGCGTCGTTGCATCATCGTCGATGTTGATTGAAACGGATAATTTCAAAAACGCGGTTCGCCCGTTCTTGTCCGGGGACAAGTCCACAAGAATGTCCGGCATTTCGTAAAACGCGGTACGTCGTCCGTCTGCCGACGGCCTATATTCCAGCCCTTCAACGGGACGTGCGCGCGTATCGTAGCTTCGCCACGCGCCCGCCATTGACGCGGCGACGACAATAAATGCCGCAGCGCTCATCACGATATATTTGCCTGGCGTGCGCACACGCGTTCCGGACGACATCGCCGCCACCTCACACAATCGACCTTTCGCAATGGCCGGCATTCACCCACCACTGCAACGCCATAAGGACGCGAACACGGTTAAAAGTCGGTTTCAGCGGCGCCATTTGCCCGGCAATTATTTCCGCATGCGCCCCTAATGATAATTAAGCTAT
This sequence comes from Pseudomonadota bacterium, assembly GCA_039186325.1. Lineage (GTDB taxonomy): Bacteria > Pseudomonadota > Alphaproteobacteria > Caulobacterales > Parvularculaceae > Hyphococcus. The sequence goes on from JBCDAD010000074.1 coordinate 3,260, forward strand.
TGTTTTTATTGATATTTTTGATGGCATAGCTCTTGCGACCTCATCCGCAAAGTTAAGGATGCCCATCATGGAAAATGCGATTTCCGCCGGTTTATCGCGCCAAATCGTTCTCGCTCGGGCGCTGGATGTAACGGCGAATAACATCGCAAACCAAACGACCGCCGGATTCAAAGCTGATCACGTGTCCTTCCGCGAGTATTTGGCGCGTTTGAACACGGCGGACATAACAGACACGGATGTTTCGCTGGTCTTTGACCCTGACAGCTACACGGACTTTTCCGCTGGCGGCGTTGAATCAACGGGAGCGCCATTGGACTTCGCGATTTCTGGCGACGGGTTTTTCGGTATCGAAACAACCACGGGCGTTCAGTACACTCGTGATGGTCGGTTTGGCTTGAATGATTTTTCCGAACTGGTGACGCGCGACGGCGATCTCGTCCTCGACGCTGGCGGCGGCCCTATTCTCATTGATCCGGACGCCGGGCCTATCCTGGTCGCACGGGACGGAGAGCTGCAGCAGGACGGCGCGCCGATTGGCCGACTGGGCGTTTACGAATTCGACGATAATCGATTGCTGCGCAAAACGACATCAAACCTCTTTGCAACGGATGAGACACCTACCCTGCGTGACAATCCGGTCATTCAGCAGGGGTTTGTGGAACGTTCAAATGTCCAGCCGATCGTCGCCATGACGGATATGATTGAGATCGTTCGCGCTTATGAAAGCGCCGCGCAATTGCTTGAGACCTCCAATGATCTCGCCCGAGACACTGTTCGAACACTGACGCAAAACGCTTAACCCGGAGACCTATTCATGAGCGCCCTTTCAACAGCCGCCTCCGGCATGCTCGCCCAACAGCGCAACGTCGAGGTCATTTCAAATAATATTGCGAACCTGAACACCGTCGGATTTAAGCGCCAGCGTGCGGAATTTCAGGATCTTCTCTATCAGACATTGGAGCGCCCCGGCGCTATTTCTTCGTCGACCGGAGCGCCAACGCCGAATGGCGTGCAGATTGGCACAGGCGTCAAGACCGGCTCTGTCTATCGAATTGTCGAACAAGGAAATGTCACCGCGACCGGCAACGATTTTGATCTCGCCGTATCGGGCCGCGGCCTTTTCCGCGTACTGCGTGACGGTGAAGAAGACGCATATACCCGCGCTGGAAATTTCGCCATATCTGCAGACGGACGGATTGTAACAGAAGATGGCTTCGAAGTCTCTCCTGGCGTCACCATCCCGGACGATGCAACGGATATTTCCATATCCGCGGACGGGATCATCGAGGCGCGGATCGCTGGCGAACAGACGTTACGGGAACTTGGTCAATTGGAAATCGTTACTTTCTTCAACGAATCCGGACTGGAGTCGATCGGCGACAATCTCCTTTTAGAAACGGCCGCATCGGGCGAACCGGTGATCGGTAATCCAGGCGACACTGGCTTCGGCACGCTTCTGCAAGGCTTTATTGAAAGTTCAAATGTCGACCCCGTGCAGGAGATCACTGCGTTGATCGCCGCACAACGCGCATATGAAATGAACGCCCGGGTCATTGAAACGTCCGACGAGATGTTGGCGATCAACGCCAATCTGCGCGGCTAGTCAGAGAATTGGAATAGACTTTGAGACACGCAATACCCTCCCGCCCAACTGATAAATCCGAATGGCAAGGCTATCTCGGCTATCTTACCGTGCTGCTTTGGTTTTTGTTGACTGTTTTGACACCCCTTAATGCGCAAGCCAGTGAGGGCGGAAGCGGACAACATGTCATCTCTCCCCTTGACCTCCTGCCGGATATCGAAGCGGCGTTGATGGATGAAGGCCTCCCGGCGGCTGCGGAAATTAGCTTCAACAATGACACAACATCGATACTGGTTTCAGAAAACGGGTCACGCATAGAAACCGTGAGCTTTAATCCCCGGTCAGGTCGGTTTGTCATTAGACTGAGCGATGCGACGCCAAATGCAATCGCCGGAATGGCCCGCATCCGGGCGGCGCTGCCTGTTCTGCGGCGCCAAGCGGCCCGCGGACAGATAATCAATGAAACCGATCTTGATTTCCTGGAGATCGCCATTGCTCCCGGTGAACGCGTCCTGCAAAACGAAAACGAGATTATCGGTATGGAGGCGCGGCGGACGCTCGCTGCAAATGAGGCCCTTCGCCGAAGCGATTTGCGTGCGCCGGTGCTTATCTCAAAAGGCGATCTCGTGACGCTAACATACAAAACAGAAGGCATTCGCCTTTCCCACCAAGGCGTGGCGATGGATAGCGGCGGACGCGGCGACGTGATCGCCGTGCGCAACGTGCAGAGCGAACGCATTCTACGCGGCATTGTCGCCGACGGTAAGCGCGTTCAGGTTGTGACGATGGCGAGCGCCTATGAAATGGAGCGTGAATAAAATGGACAATTTTTTGGGTATGTTCTTCTGCGCTCGTCGATATGCAATCGCGATCATCGCATTCGTCGCGCTCAGTGGATGTGCCAGCATCGACCGGATCAAAAATATTGGCGAAGCGCCGGATATGACGCCAACGGAAAGTCCAGCGCCGCTGATTGGCGCGCGGGAAGTTTCGCTGCCGATGCCGGCCCAACCGATTGAAACCGGTCAGGCGAATTCCCTTTGGCGCCCGGGTTCGCGATCATTCTTCAAAGACCAGCGCGCGCGTCAGGTCGGAGACATCGTCACAATCATCATCGACATTGACGATCGTGCGCGGTTGAACAACACGACTGAACGACGCCGCGCGAATGGCGAAAGCGCCGAATTGCCGGCGTTTGGCGGATTTGAGCAAAAATTGGCGGACCTCCTCCCGGAAGGCGCCAACCCGGCCCAACTGGTGGATTTATCATCTGACGGCTCTAGTCGCGGCGAAGGATCGGTTGACCGGCGCGAAGACGTGGAACTCACCATTGCCGCTCTCGTCACCCAAGTGTTGCCGAATGGAAACCTCGTTGTCGCCGGCAAGCAGGAAGTGCGCGTGAATTATGAATTGCGCGAGCTAACGGTCACCGGGATTGTCCGCCCGGAGGACATTTCAAATGCGAACCGTGTTGCACATTCACAAATCGCCGAGGCGCGAATCTCTTACGGCGGGCGCGGACAATTAACGGACGTTCAGCAAGCACGCTACGGCCAACAGCTCTACGATATTCTATTTCCGTTTTGAAACAGATTTGGTAAATTTCCTCCGTCAAGCAAAGGCGGGGGCCAAACGACGTGAACGGGTATGAATTGCACGAGCTTCTGGGCGCGAACCGGGAGCTGATTTCCGACACCTGGAATTTCTTCCTGACAGTCCATTTGGCGGTGTTCGGCATCGTCTATATCGCCAGCGGGCGCATTCACCGGGCAGAAAGGCTGGTTCTGATCGGCGCCTATCTCGGTTTCATGTATATGAATTTCCGCGCGCAAGTCGATAATTACTTCGCCCACAATGCAATCCTTGCGGAAATCAATGGGCTGGCGTCGTCTGAGCCCGGCGCACTTGTTGCGAAAAGACTGGTCAACGGCGACCCCGCATGGATCGCCGACTATCTGATGGTCATCTTCGGGGCGGCCGCCTTTCTCTCCAGCCTGATCATTTTACTGATCAATCGTGGAAAACGGTGAGAAAAATAAATTAGAGCGCCGTTTACGCTTTGCGTTCGGCGGCGCCCTCGCCGATCACGCGCTGGGCGAGCGAGGCGGCGAGAAACGCGTCGAGATCGCCATCGAGGACAGCGTCAGGTGAAGCGCTTTCAACGGAGGTCCGCAAATCCTTGACCATCTGATAAGGCTGCAAAACATAGGATCGAATCTGATGCCCCCATCCGATGTCGGTCTTTTGCGACTGCGTTTCCTGCGCTGCTTCTTCCCGCTTCTGCAATTCCAGCTCATAAAGCCGTGCACGAAGCATATTCCATGCAGTCGCACGATTTTTGTGCTGTGAACGCTCATTCTGGCACTGCACGACGATGCCGGACGGCTGATGCGTAATGCGGACTGCACTGTCCGTTGTATTTACGTGCTGACCGCCGGCGCCAGAAGCGCGATAGGTGTCGATCCGACAATCGCTTTCATTAATCTCGATTTCGATTTTGTCATCGATGACGGGATAAACCCACACGGACGCAAAAGACGTATGGCGCCGGGCATTGGAATCGAATGGAGAAATACGGACTAATCTGTGCACGCCGGATTCGGTTTTTAGCCAGCCATACGCATTATGACCCCTCACCTGGATCGTCGCTGATTTAACGCCAGCCTCATCGCCGGCCTGTTCCTCGATCACATCCACTTTGTAGTCGTGGGCGCTCGCCCAACGAACATACATGCGCAATAACATGCCGGCCCAATCATTTGATTCGGTGCCGCCTGCGCCCGGATGAATTTCCACAAAACAGTCATTCGCGTCCGCTTCGCCGGAAAGAAGGGCTTCCGTTTCCGCTTTCGCCGCGCGGGTCCGCAGTGCGACCAGCATATTTTGCGCTTCGTCGAGACTATCCTCGTCGCCTTCCTCGTCGGCCATTTCCGCCAATTCGGTCAGGTCGACGAGTTCGTTCTCCATCTCGCCAATCGCATTGATCTGACTTTCAAGCGCGTTTCGCTCCTGCATCAGTCGTTGCGCGCCGTCCGGATCGTCCCAAAGCGTTGGGTCTTCCGCTTTTGCGTTTAGGCGTTCGAGCTTTTCCTTCGCGACATCCCAGTCAAAGACGCCTCCTCAGCAGTTCCAACGACTGCTTGA
>JBCDAD010000075.1:0-7883 GCA_039186325.1 Pseudomonadota bacterium
AGCATTTCTCCTGGGGGATTAAATCCCTCGGTCATGAGAATATGGGTTGTGCGCATCTGGGCGCTGGGTGCATCGCCTTCGACTTCAAAATAAAACGTGTCGGCAGATTTTATAATTTCTGTGATTGTGGCGTTGCGCCATTTCAGGTCCGCGGGAAGGATATGAAACGTACCCAGCAGGTAGACGTCGGAATCATCGTCGCTAACCTTCCACAAAGGCGGGGTGGCGAAGTCTTCAGCAACGGCTTCCGTCTCTGTTGTCTCTCCGTCTGCTTCATTCTTATTCCTTGAATGTCCGTCAGTCTCGCTCGCGCCATTACCCTCATCCGGCGCAATGTCATCTTCAGCCTGATCTTTTTCTACGGCGACGATTAAGTCCGCCAAAGGATCAGCGGGAACGGGCTGCTCTTCCTGAGCCGAGGCCCATGCGGAGGCCGTCAACGATAACACTGCAATAACGACACCGTCGCGCAAGCCGGCCATACGCAAATCTCCAAACCCTGCCCGCCTTTCAGAAATGAGGCGAACGTAAAACCTGTGCATATCACGAGTTCAACGGTGCGCTCAAATCAGTGATGTGCGTGGCGTTTGAGGCTTGCCGGGCGCTATTGCTTCGCGTAGACGAACCGCTTGGCCGGCACCCGTAGCTCAGCTGGATAGAGCGCTGCCCTCCGAAGGCAGAGGCCAGAGGTTCGAATCCTCTCGGGTGCGCCAATTTCCCGTTGCGCCGCTCGTTTTGCCTGCGGTTTCTGGAAAACCAATCCGCTTAAATGACGCCGCCTGATTTGTCCGCGATGTGATCATGGGCGGCATTTTGACGTTTGGCGTCGTCAAAATTCCAGACTGAGGTCAAGTCCCCAGAGGCGCGGCGCGTTGTACTGAAACCCAAGCCCGGACAGGTTATAGACGATCTCTTCACGATCAGTCAGGTTGCGCACCCATGCCGAGAGGGTCGCCTCCGCCCCTCCGACCTCAATCCCTGTCCAGGACAATCGCGCGCCGAGCAAACCGATCGGATCGACGGGTAAACCAAGCCCCGGCTGGGAGAACACTTCGACGCGCCACGTGTAGTTGATATGAAAATCCAGAGAGGCGTCGCGCTTAAGCGGAAGGCTGTAATCAAACGCCGCCGAGACAGCATTGTTGGGCGCGAAGGCGATGAAGGTCGACGTCGAGATATCAACGCCGCGCAAGTCGGTAACGCTTGCCGGCGGCCCGCCAAGTAAGAAGCTGTCGAGCGGAACAATCACGCCTTCAAGGTCCGTATCCAGATGAGCATAGTTTACGGTCACCGTAGCCCGCTCACCGAGCGCTGCAATCACATCCAGTTCAACGCCGTCAACAGACGCCTCGCCGGCATTCACGTTCTCAACAAAAGACGCAAAATCCGGCGGTTGGCCGCTGATTGTCAGGATAAGGTTTTCATAGTCTGTCATGAAGCCGGCCGCATTAATGCGCAATCGGCGATCAAACAACTCCGCTTTCAGACCAATCTCATAGCTCGTGCTGTCTTCTTCATCGAAAGTCAGCCCAAAGTCTAATGTGCGCTCGCCTGAACCGCCAGCGCGATAGCCCGTTGCGGTACGGAAATATGCGTTGATTGTGTCGGTGACTGCATAGTTCAAGACCGCAGTATAATCGACGCGATCATAATCGAGGCTATTTTGACCTGGAAAGAACTGGATGGACGGATTTACTGGGTCAACACCGCGAACTGCGTCACGAGAATCATCTGTATAGCGCACACCCGCTGTCAAAGAGAGTTTAGAGCCGAGAACCGCCGGTGTGAATGTGCCTTGAGCGAAAACGGCCGTCGATTTCGACTCTGTATCAATCGTGTGGATGCCAAGATTGGATCCGCCTAGCAGCACGGATGTTGATGCAAGCGGATCTGCGAGCGCGTCAAAGCTCATGCTTGGCGCGTTCGTGAATTGCTCTTCTGATTTCTCACCATCTTCATCGAAGTAATAAAATCCGACAATATAATCGAATTGCTCTTCAAACGCGTCGCCCAAAATTTGAAGCTCTTGGGTGAAGGTTTCAGTCTCCCAAGTCAGGTCGGTCGCAAAAAATAATGTATCTGACCAGTTCTGCGCGGCGCGTTCGCGCATTTTACGATAACCAGTAATAGACTTAATGTTTATCGCCTCGCTTAGCGCCCATTCAACCGTCAGATTGTGACCTGACTGTCTGGTCTCGCTCGTGGGAAGGACGTATTGAAACGGTGCGCCGCCAAGGAAAAGATGTGATGTGCTCTCCTGGCGGCTGGTCGGATCCTGTTGGTAGTAGGGTGGACCACTGTCAACATCAGACCAATCGAAACTGTAAGTCGCATCCAACGCTTCTGTGGCGTCGAATTTAGCGGCAAGTCGAAATCCTTGCTGATCGTTACTGTAGAAATCTTCCGCTTGCTGCCCAATGATCGGGTTTGGTCCGTCATTCTCCACCCAACCGTTGAACTGGGAAATATCATAGCTCGCTTTGACGGCGAAGCGGTCGGTGACGGGAACGTCCGCTGTGAAGCCCCCATTCCATCGCCCGAAATTCCCCCCGCCGAATTTCAACCGGACGCCGAATTCATCATCCGGTTCTTTAGTGATGAGATTGATCGCCCCAGCGGAGGAATTGCGGCCAAACAGCGTGCCCTGCGGCCCGCGCAAGATTTCCACGCGCTCTAAGTCAAGGACATTGAGCGTCGCGCCGGAGGTGCGTGCGATATAGACGCCGTCAATATAAACGCCGATCGGATTGTCAATTGTCAGGGTTTGGGAATCCGTGTTGCCGAAGCCGCGTAAAAAGAGTGAGATGTTGCTCGTCGAGGTAGGGAAGTCGTAAGCCTGTAAGCTCGGCGCCTGGATCGATAAATCAGTGAGTGAGCGCACGCCCTGGGCTTCGAGCGTATCTTCAGTGTACGCAGCGACAGACAACGGCGCGTCCTGCAGCGACTCCTCTTTTTTCTGCGCGGTAACTACGATTTCGTCCAGTTGAGCTGCGGCCGGCCCGGCTGACGTCGCGGCCGCGATGGCAATGGCTGCCGTTTGGCTTATGAGGTGCTGGAAAAATTTGCGCTTATTCATTTTTTGTCCTCCCGTCTGTCGATCAGTCACTATTTTGTCGGCGCATCATTGGCGCGCGCCTTTTTGTTTGGGCCCGCAAATTAGTGGCGCATTTCAGCAAGAAATGCGATTTGCGCTGCTGAATCGGGATTATGTTACGCAAAAAGGCAGGAATTCGCCATAAAATTTTTAAATTCCGCAACGGAAAAGCAATTTCATGGCGTTTTTTTCGCTATGCACAAAAAATGCGCGGGCTTTGAAAGCGCCCGCGCATCGGTTTTTGGATCATCATAGTGAGAGGCGTTCCTTCGATCAGTCCCGTTTAAGGGGGATCAGGCCCGCTTTACATTGTCGACGTCACGTTTGAGCGCGATTGCCCGCCCATTCTTGAAGAGCACGGTGTAGCGCTTGAAGGCGCCGTAACGGCCATCATGGCCTCTGTGTTTTGCCCGTACGCGCACGGCCCAACCGGAGACTTCGCGTCCTCCGCGCAATTTGATGGTGACGGCATAAGGCTCGCCGGAAAGCGCCACATTTATACCGCGCGGGTCGACAACCCGCTGCGAGAGATAGTGCACCACCGCGTCTTCACAGGCGGCTGGCGACAGGCCGAACGCGGATCGATCATTCGCAGAAACGCTCGCCGTAAATGCGACGATGCCGCAAATTACTGAAATCACTACATTTTTCATGGTCTTTTTCCTTATTTTTGTTTTGGACCCATAGGGCCGATGACGGGTCATCAGCCCTGAGCGATGTCATAAAACTGTCATGGAATGTCGCCCAAGGCAAGAAAAAAGCGCAACACGTGCGCAAATACATAAAAGCGTCATAAAACTCGCGGATCGGGCGTGGCGGCGGCGATGATGGTCCAGCCGTCGCGGCTATCTGCCCATGGCGCATCGTGCGCCTTGATGAAGCTGCGCTCCGGACGGTTTGGGAGGACAGAAAAGCGCATCGCCGGCGCGCCGCTTAGGAAGCGCGGCGCAATGCATGCGCTTTTTCCATGTTGCCTTCCTGCCGCGCCTTGAAGAAAACGGTTACGAAAAGACAACGTCACTATACTGAATATTGGGCTACCGCACGGCGAAACGGCTTCATAACGTTAATTAAATCCAAAGAATACGCACTGGATGCATATGGCGTGCGGCTATGCGCTCAGCCTGCGTCATATAACTGTAATAGGCGTGTCATCCACCTGTCATGTTGTGAGGTTAAGGGCCATCCCCGCAAGCCGGCGCGTGGGGCGTCAGCGCAAATTTCACTCGGCTTTTTTCATACCTTAGCGGGGGTCTCTTCCATGAGCCAAAATACGACTTTGAAGCGTTTTCTGATGGCCGGCGTCGCGCTTGCACTTGCGACCGCGTGCACCCAGGGCGACGGCATCGAATCTCCTGGCGCAACGACAACGGGCGGCGCGGGGCCGACGCCAGCGCCGGGCCCGACGACGCCAGCGCCCACGGGTGGCGGCACATGTCCAGCTTCGGGCTTTACATGCGTTGACTCAACGGGTGCATCGGTCGCTGCGGGTCAGCAAGGATCAGGCACGGTCTTCGCGCAAATCTCCGGTCAGCTGACAGGAACGACGACGCTTGAAACGCTGCCGGCGAATACGGTTTATGAACTTGTCGGCCGCCTTGATGTGGGGATCGACGGCGGTCTCGATTGTTCAGCCGGTCAGGCGGGGACGTTGGTGATTGCGCCTGGCGTGACCATCGTGGGCGACGAAGGCGGCGACTATGTTATCGTCAATCGCTGCTCTCAGATTCAAGCCGACGGCGCTGCGAACAATCCGATCATTTTCACCTCCAAAGCCGACCTTGTGCGCCAAGCGACCAATCCTGGCGATGTCGGTTCCGGCATCAATGCGGAGTGGGGTGGTCTGGTGATTCTCGGCCGGGCGCCGATCAATGAATGCTCGACCGGTATGGTCGGCGTTGATTGCGAAAACGTGATTGAAGGTGCGACCAATCCTGATGCGATCTATGGCGGCAATCAGGCGAATGATTCATCGGGAACGCTTCGTTATGTTCAGGTCCGCTTCGCCGGTTTTGACATTGACGGCAATGGCAATGAGCTGAACGGGATTTCCTTCGGCGGCGTAGGCACCGGCACGACGCTGGACTTCATTCAGGTGCATCACAACCTTGATGACGGCGTCGAGTTTTTCGGCGGCACGGCGAATATTTCTCACCTCGCATTAACCGGTAACTTTGACGATTCTCTCGACACGGATCTTGGATGGTCCGGCGCGGCGCAGTTCGTTCTAATCAACCAGACGGACGGCAATGGCGACAATGGCATGGAGATGTCCGGCGACACTGACCCGACGATCGCCAACTTCACGACGGTCGGCGCCGCATCCAACGCATTCCGCATGAACTCCGGTCATGCTGGCGATTTCTACAATGGCGTCGTCAGCTACACCGGCAACTGCTTTCGTTTTGAGGGCTCCGCCGGCACGCCCACATTCAATTCAATCTTATTCGATTGCTCCGGCGCGTTGACCAATGACATGCCCGATACGCCGGCGCTCGTCGCCGCGATCAATGCCGGCGCCAACAACACAACGAACGTTCCGGCGACCATCACATCGAACTTCCTGCCCGGTCCAAACGAGACGCCGCCGGCCGCGACGCCCGTCGACGTAACAGCGGTCAATCCGTTTTTTGTGGCGGCGGATTATCTCGGCGCGTTTGGTCCGGATGAAACCGAGACCAATAACTGGACGACAGGCTGGACGCTTGGTCTGGCGCCGGCGCTTTCCTGTCCGACCGGTACGACTGCGACGGGAACAATGATCAATGGTCTGGAAGTTTGCGATGTTAGCGGCACGATCACCCAAGACCTGACGCTGACCCGGGGCCTGATCTATCGCCTGAGCGGACGCGTTGACGTTGGCGTCGATGTCGGCATCGACGGCTCATCCGGCTCATCGGTTGCGCTGGCGATTGAAGCCGGCACGACAATCTTCGGCGCCAGCGGCGCGGACTATCTGGTCGTCAATCGCGGCTCGGAACTCTTCGCCAACGGCACGGCCGACAGCCCGGTCGTCATGACGTCAGCCAATGACGTGAAAAATGTCGGTGATCGCGCGGCCGCCAATGGCGAGTGGGGCGGTCTGGTGATTCTCGGTCGGGCGCCGATCAATGAATGCTCCGCTGGCATGGTTGGCGTTGATTGTGAAAACGTCATTGAAGGGGCGACGAACCCGGACGCGCTTTATGGCGGCAATTTGGTCGGCGACAGCTCCGGCTCGCTGCAATATTTGCAAGTCAAATTCGCCGGCTTCGATATTGACGGCAATGGCAATGAACTGAACGGCATTTCCTTCGGCGGCGTAGGCTCCGGCACGACGCTCAATCACATTCAGGTCCATAACAATTTCGACGATGGTATCGAGTTTTTCGGCGGCACGGCAAACGCCTCAAATATTGTGCTGACCGGCAATTTCGATGACTCGCTCGATACGGATCTTGGCTGGGCCGGCTCGCTTCAGTTCCTCATCATCGAGCAACAGAACGGCAATGGCGATAACGCCATGGAAATGTCCGGCGACACAGACCCGACGATCGCGAACTTCACGACCATCGGCGCCGCCTCCAACGCCTTCCGTATGAACTCCGGTCATGCGGGCGATTTCTATAACGGCGTTGTGGATTACGACGGCAATTGCTTCCGCTTCGAGGGCTCTGCGGGTACGCCGACCTTCAATTCGGTCAACTTCGATTGTTCCGGCGCGCTGACCAACGATATGCCGGACACGCCGGCGCTTGTTGCAGCGGTCAATGCTGGCGCAGACAATAATACGAGCTTTTCAACCAGCCTGATGAGCCGCGTTGTGAACGGTCCGAACGAAGACAGCGCAACGGCGGTCACAAACCTGTCCTCGATCAACCCATTCCTCGTCGATGTTGACTATGTCGGCGCGGTTGAAGACGTGAACGACACATGGTGGCGGGGTTGGACTTGCGGCCTTGAAGCTGGGTCGAGCTGCTGATCACAGCGGCAATGGGCGGCGCTCGCGGTGCCGCCCAATTTTCCATCGTACACAGATTAAGGTTGTTAGAGACATGAAACTTTCAAAGCTACGCGGCTGCGTCTTGCTCTCGACGAGCATGCTTTGTGCGCCGAGCCTGGCCTTCGCCCAGGACCCGGCGCCGACTGACTTTGCGGTGACCGACGAGATCATCGTTCTTGGCCGTAATATTCCTAATCCGCAGCGTTCCACATCGCAAATTGCGTCTTTCCTTTCAGAAGCAGATCTTGAGCGTACAGGCGATTCCAACGCCGCGCTCGCGCTCACGCGACTATCGGGCCTGAGCGTCGTGGGTGGTAAATTTGCGTTCGTGCGCGGCCTCGGCGACCGCTATTCGACGGCGCGTCTGAACGGCTCGCCATTACCGAGCCCCGAACCGCTTCGCCGGACGGTTCCGCTGAACCTCTTCCCGTCGAATATCCTATCGGGCGCAACGGTTCAAAAAACATTCTCGACGAACTATCCCGGTGAGTTCGGCGGCGGCATCATCGACCTGACAACGGTGAATGAGCAGGTCGAACCTTATTTGAAGCTGAAAGCCGGCATCGGGCTGAATACGGTTTCGAGCGTCAAAGACGGGATTTATGTCAATGGCGGGGACCTTGACTGGCTCGGCTACGATGACGGGATTCGCGACTTCCCGGACGGTCTGCGAGCCGCGATCGATAACGGAACGCTGATTGAATCATTGTCGCCCGCAGAAATTGAAACGATTGGTGAAAGCCTCGTCAATTCGCCTTTATCCGTCATCCAGCGCGGCACGGTCGGGCCGGACTTTAACGGTTCCAT
>JBCDAD010000076.1:0-7645 GCA_039186325.1 Pseudomonadota bacterium
AGTCTTTCCATTGCGTTCCAAAAAGAACGGATCCGCCCAGTAACGGTTGCCTTGTGGTTCAATGATGTTTGCGGTGCTCGGATCAAAATTCAGAACATCGCCTTTTCCAAACGCCAGGGTCCACAAGCCAGGCCGCAGGCGCATCCGCTTAGCCCCTTCCTCAATCAGACGGGACGCCAGGCGCGTCGGCATTGCAGCACTGTATAAAAGACCATCGGTAGTTCTGTTTCTCAACGCGGTATCTTGATGATGACCGTCGTCAAGTGCGCTGGGACGCTCGCGAAGCGCTTTGATAAGCAACTGCATTGCTTTCTCGCGCAGGAAAGCCCGATTATGAGACGCCAGCGCTTTTGTGTTGTAGGCGGCTTCTGCAATCCGCTCACATCCGTCCGGGTTTTCCCGTTGACGCCACAAAGAAACAAATGAATTGGCGCTTTTTTGAAAGCTCTCCTGAAAGCCTGCGTCCGCTTCCATTGCAGAAAGGCGCCAAAGCTCAATCGCGGAGCCGTCCCTGCAAAATTGAAACGACTGGTGCGATGTCAAATCCACAATGACGTTCGGCTCTAGCAACGCCAGTTTGGCTTGATCAATATCGCCGTAATAAATGTCGCCGGTCAGTTCACGAACTGTCTGCTGATTGACAGGCAGTTCCCAACGGAAAAGCGCAGCCTCGAAATTCAAAAGATAGGATATGGCCCTGGAATTTTCGTCCGACGTCGCGCCCTTTGAACCGCCTATGACTGCGACGAGCGCAATGTCGTCATGTTCTTTAAAAAGGCGCGCCAACGTCTCTATGTGCGGTGGAAACCGCGCCACATCATCAACAACTATAGCAATTCTCAATTGAGCCATTTGCGCGCCCAACCGCTTATGGCCGCGCGGGAACGCCGTCATCACGATGGCGGAGAAAGTCTCGTGCAAATCGGTAGATGAGTTTTGGATCTTTAGCTGCTCTGGACAGAGAATACGGAAACCAAGCTTCCCCGAAGGGCACATAGATTCTCGTCGGCGTGTTGGTCCGCCAACCGGCTTCAATCGCCGGACGCATCGGCAATCCGAATAGCAACTCGTGTTCGCACGGCGTCCCAGCTTTTGTCAGGCGGCCCAATGCTTCATCAGCGAGTTCGGGATCGTGGGTTGCGACGCCGACATGACGGCACCGCCCCGCAAGCGTATCGATGACTTCGAGAAAGCCTGCCGTTTTATCTCTATCAGGATGATCTGGATCTTCCCAGCTTCCCTTGACGACACGGACGCGCATGCCCCGTTCGATTGCTTTTTCTGCGTCCGCCAGGCTGCGCACCCAGCGACCGGGAATACAAACGCCCAGGACCGACGCTGGTTGGCCTTCGCACAGAGAAAACGTGTCATCGGATTGCGCCGGCGCATGGGAGTCGATGTCCAAATCGACCCCCGCCGTTTCGGCTGATTTAACCACTGCACCAAACAGGTCCTTGCGCTCCCACAATCCGGGAATTTTGACTGACAAGCGCACATCGAACTCTGTGGCGGCGTAGTGGTCTATCATTCTGCGATAAACAGCGGCAACGTCCTCAGGAGGAGCGCCCGATTCATGCCAATAACAGACCGTCGCATGATACCCATTGTCGGATAATCGTTGCACAAGATTGGTGGCGTCTTCAATCGTGTCGCCGGCCACGTAACCGCGGGCGGCATGCTTCATCAATGGCAGTGCAAGCGATTTGAGCACTATGCTCTCCCCTTCCCCTTCGTTTTCGCGGCCAGTTTTGCCCGTAAGCGTTTCAGTCCGATCTGGCCGCTGTCCTGCGCCAATGCCAATATGCCGCTCGGCGTAAAAGGATAATAGCGCAGCTTCACATTCGGGCGTTCCTTATCTGTCCACAATGCGGTCCATGCCGCTGACTTTCCCAAAAACTCATAGGTCTTCAAGCCTTTCTCCGCAGCGTACGAAACTGTATCGCGCATAAGAAGGTTTCCGGGCGAACACTTCGCAAAGTCCTCGTCGTAACCGATTTTTAGTAACCAGAATCCGTCATCGCATTCCAGCGCGATCTGCATAGCCGCGAGACGGTCTCCAATGCGCAGGAATGCATAGCGAAGGATGCCGGCTTCGCTCGCGAGGTCAACATATCTTCTGTAAAACGAAGACTGTTCGGGGTTCAACTCAATTGCCGTGCCGGTTCGCGTCTTCCAGCTCTTTGCCTCGATTTCGACCGCCTGGGCCAGATAGTCTTGAGCCTGGCGCTGGTTCGGCATGATTATCTGTGTACGAATTTCACCGATTTTTTCTGCTCGACGCACCATACGCCGGAAGTCAGAACGCCGGCGCGAGTTGAAATGGGAGAGCGGATCGCGCCAGCTGTCGTCAAGATCAATATATGGAGAGCCGCGCTCCTCGGCTTGAGCGAGGACGCCGCGCCCCTTCGATTGTGTTTTCAGCGCCGAAAGAAAGTTGGAAGACGCCGGAAAATGTCCAAAACGCATCGCTTTACCAGCCGCAACAACACGACGGGCAAGCGCGTCGGCGCCGGCGTAATCGGGAAACACAAGGTCGATGGGCTCGCCCAACTCTTCTGCGCCAACCAGGAAATATCGTTTGGGAAAACCGCCCCGGGCGACAAAGGCCCCGAAGCCGCCGCCTTCATCTGTCCCATTTGAGAACACTATTGGCGCATCGGTTGGATACAACGTTTCAAAACACGCCTGCACCCAGATATAATGGTGCATCGGCGCCCGTTTCGGTACGTCAACAGCGTTCCAATCCGCTGCGGAAACGACTTCGCTAAATGGCGTCATGTCGATGGTCAGTTCTCGGGCTGTATGTTCATGTTCCGATGCGGCGCACGCCCACGCTGCAATCGCGCACCCCTTAACACCCTATGCTATTTTAGCGCCGAAACCGCTCCAATTCTCTGTCTCACTGGTATATGCGCTATTTTTTTGAGGCGCGGCCATTGCAGTGCGGTTATGATCACCGCTTCGACCTGGCGGCTTAACGCAGAATGCAGGAATAAAAAGTGTCAAAACAACGCATCGTCATCGTCGCTGCTACCGATGCGGGTTATCTACCCGCCGCCTGCTGCCAATTGCTGTCCACAGCGAGACACTTGCCGTCTCCCGACGCCGCAATGCTGTCGTTGGTATGCTGTGATGTAACAGATGACGATATCTCAGAGGCAGCCCGTTTTTTTGCCGCTCACGGCGTTGACGTTGATATCAAAGTGCCCGCCTGGGCCGGGGAACGCATTCAACCGATCGGCAACCGCTGGCCGCGAGCCGCCTATTTGCGCCTTTATTTTGACTCCCTGTTTGGCGATGACGTCGATCGCCTTATTTACTTTGACGCTGATACGCGTGTTTGTTCGCCTCTTGAGGCGCTCCTGAATGTTGATTTGCGCGGCGCGCCCGCCGGCGCCGTCCATGACTTCATTTATTATGTGACGGGTAATATCCGACGCCGGCGCAAAGATCTCTTTCTGGACGACGATGGGCCTTACCTGCAATCCGGGGTCATGGTATTTGACTGGCCGGCCGTGCTCGCCGACGGAGCGCTCGATCGCGCACGACAGTTTCTCGTTGATCACCCGGAGCGTTGTCAGGAAGCGCCCGACCAAGATGCGCTAAACTATGCTTTGAAGAATAATTGGACGCCGCTCGATCCGCGATGGAACCTTCATGAACTCTACCTGATGTTTGGCGGCGCGCACACGCCCTATATCCAACATTACACATCGACGAAACCCTGGTCGAAGCGGCGGCCGGCGGCCTGGCGCGAAGCGGCGGCCTGGTACAAGGAGATGCTGAAAGATACAGCGTGGGCGGACTTTATCCCGCCCCAATCGGCGTTCGATCGCGCCGCGGCGAAGGTTGACTTCTGGAAATTCAGATATGCGCCGCGCGTGCGCGAAGCGCTTGCCTCCGCTGCGCCATGGGCGTTGCGGCTCGCCGGAAAATCACCGGAACGAAACGACGAAGAAGAACTGCCGTGGGCACCGAAAAGCCGCGCCGACGTCGAAGCAATGACCGAAGCGCTGATCGAGGAAGCGGCGGGTCAACGGGAGCGAATTCGTCCGCCGGAACGCGTTCTATCGTCCGCTGCTTAGGACATAATCCTAAATACAAATAAAGTCTCTAAGCCACGGCGTGGCCTCATGCGAAGTCGCTTCTATTTTGAGAACTGACTTGTTTTGAATCTAATTCATTCAAGCGGTCGCGGAACAGCCGGGCGACCCAAATCGCATTCCAGCACCGCCCGGTCCCAGCGGCCTAACTTGGCGGCTGCGAGATAGGTTGCTTCGAGGAATCCAAGTAACGCCGCTTCGGGCTTCGGCGCGTTGCGCACAGCGTCATAGGGCAGAACGAACTCACCCAGGTCGTCGCTGTAAAACGCCTCCTCGTGACCAGGCGAGCAGTTTTTGAAACCGTCCGGCGTCGGATAAGCATAGCTGTAGAACGCGGGATAATCCACGCCGCCGCCACCAGCCCAGAATCCTGCTGAGCTGACCTCATGGGAATACGCTTCACGGGTCACCGCATCAGGCAGGTTAGGAACACCGCCAGGGTGCAATGGGGCCGGTCGGCCAGAAAAACGGGTGACCGCCAGATCGAAACTACCCCAAAACAAATGCACGGGACTCGTTTTCCCAACGAAAGAAGTTCTGAAATGGCTAAAGACGTTCGTCACTGAGACAAGCGCACGCCAGAAATCGTGGGCTGCATCCGGGTCATAGGATCCTGCCTCGATTTGCTCGGAAAACGGGATCGCTGTCGGCAGTTCGTTTGGCGCATTATGAAATGCCGTCGGTGCGCCGATCTGTGCGATCGCGTCTATGAACCGCTCATGGAATTCGGCGACAGACATGCTTTCAAGCGAGATCTGGACCGCTTTTCCAGCGGTCGAGCGGGCCCGAAGCTCATGACGCAATAAATCGACGTCTATGGAGTAACTCTCCGCAGCCCCCGGAATGAGCCCGGTCGTAATCCCGCGGGACGTCACATAGAAAGTCGCCTGCCAGGAATGGATCATCCACGGGGTCTGCGCCAGTCGAAATTTCCCAATGATCTGTAACCACATGTGCAGGGATGCGCCGGTTGGTCGCCATCGCGCGTAAGGAATGTCTGGCCATTGCTGCATGTCGTGTATTTCCCGGGACTGATTGGCGCGCACTTGCGCGTTCAGAACACATAGCAACCGATAGAAACTATTTCTACACCTATCATTTTTCGGGTCGGCGCAAATTCCGGGATCTGCGCATGAGCCGTTGAGGTTTATCCGCCCCCTACAGCCAGAGCGCTGACCGCAGATAACTCGGCCGGATCAACATAATGACCCCAAAATAAACGACCGCGCCGATCAGAACTTCCACGGCCATCGTGCCAACAAGCGAAACGTCATAATCGGCGAGCAGGAAACGGGCGCCGTAAACGGATGAAACCAAGGCAATAAGCGCTGTATAGAGGGGCGCTGCTCGCTTCATCGTTCCAAGCCACGGCGCACCGGCGTGCCGGGTCTGTAACCAGATCGCGCCGGCCATGACGCAGAAACTGGCGGCCAACCGGGCAAACGCCGCGGCTATCAGGCCAAATCGCGTGAACGCCAACAAGACAATGATTGTAATGATCGCATTGATAACAGCAATAGGAGCGAGCGCACGGACTTTGCCGTTGAGGGTCAAAAGCGGCTCGGTTGCAATATTTGGCGTCAACAATAGCGCGGACATGGCCAATATCGAGACCACCGGCGCCGCCGGCAGCCAGACCTCGCCTAAGAGTAAAGTAACAACCTCCTCAGAAACAACGGACAGGCCCACAAAGACGGGCGATGCAAAAACGATCGTCAGTGGCAGGAAGATACTGGCTTCTTGTGCGACTTCATCTTTAATCATCTTCGGATTTGGCGCGCGGTCGGCAGCACGCCGAAACACCATCCAGGCGAGAAGGCGCAACGGATCAAAGACAAGCTCGGCAATTGACGAGATTACCCGTTCCGCGGCCCGGTAAAGACCGGTATTGGTCACGCCCAGATAGAAACCGACAATGAAAATGGACGCATTGTTGGAAAGGAAGTTGATGACGCGATTGATCAGGATTTGCTGTGACAACTCCTTGATCTCCGGCCCAAATCCACCGCGCAACGTAATGCGCAGCGGCCACCGGGCGATCGCAAGCGAACCAAGCAAAGCGATTAATTGCGTGATTAGTTTGGCTGCACCCAAAGCCAAAATACCCCAACCGGAGACCAGTCCATAGACGCCCATCCCAAGCCCGGCGATCTCAGAGACAATCAGCACCGCCGACAACATCGGCACGCGCTCAAGTCGCACGAGTAATCCGCCGAGCGCGCTGGTCATCGGCGCCATCAAAACGCATGCTGAGAATGTGATGGTCAGCAGCGCCAATATAGGACTTTCATAGTGCAGCACCATGATGGCTGCGGCAGTTAACCCCAGAAGAGAAATGGCGTAACCGGATGTCAGCGCGAGCGTCAGCGCCTGATTGACAGCGTTCGCTGAGCCGCCCCAACTCATAATAAACTCGCGCCATCCAGCCGCGGCGATAAGGAACAACAATGCAGAAGACGCCGCAACCAGGGCGAAAACGCCAAAATCAGCTGGCACCAGAAAACGCGCCGCCACGATGAACAACAAAAGTTGCGACGCCTGGGCGACCACTTTCGCCGCCAGCGCGGCGCCGCCGGCCCCTGCGACGCCTTGCGTTTTGTCGGCGCCCGGCGTCCTGTTATCTTCCGTGGACATTCCTACTCAACCCATCCCAACCGGACAGGGACATATTGCTCACAATACCCTTGCGCTGCTGACCGAGATTCCATCATGACGCCTTGGCTTGGTGAGTACGCCCCCCGGCAAGGGTGTTATGGATTAATCGGATCGAGAAATAAATAGAACGTCCCTTGCAAGGACTTTTGTCATGCCGGGCTTTCCCGAAATGGAACAGGTTAGCAGAAATATATGACAACTCAGGTTGTTAATTTCGCGAATGAAATGATTGTTGCAACGAAATGACACGTATAGCGATTATTATTCCGAGCCTTGGGCGCAGTGAAGTCCTGTCAAAAACGTTAACCCTTTTGGCGGCCCAGTCGCGACCCGCGGACCATATCTGTGTTGTTGTCACCAATCCGGAGGATGCGCCTACAATACCCGACACGGGAAATATTGATGTTCTCTACGCCGCCATCGGATCCTGCGCCCAACGCAACGCCGGAATCGACCAAACAATAGGCGCCAGCGACATCATCACCTTTCTTGATGATGATTTTGTTCCGTCTTCCGATTATCTTGAAACGCTTGTCGAAATTTTTACGACACGCCCGGAGATAGCGGGTTTGACCGGTCATGTTCTGGCCGACGGCGTGATTGGCCCGGGTCTTTCTTTCGAAGACGCCGACAGAATTCTGGATAATCGCCACAATCCCCAATCACGCGCCCGACAAAAAGAAACGCGCGAACCGAGCCTTTATGGATGTAATATGTCATTTCGACGGTCTGCAATTGAAGATGTTCGCTTCGATGAAAGATTGCCTTTCTACGGTTGGTTAGAGGACGTTGACTTCTCCGTACAAGCGGGTCGTCGCGGTCATCTGATTAAGACGCCTCGCCTTCAGGGTGTCCATCTCGGCGTAAAAGGCGGGCGAACATCCGGG
>JBCDAD010000077.1:0-7577 GCA_039186325.1 Pseudomonadota bacterium
AGTACTCGATTTTGCAAGGGCTGGCGGGAACGGCGCTCCTGTTTCTGGCAACATGGGCGCTCCTGCTTCAGCCGCTCGTGCCTGCATCGCAACAATATGTCCGAGCCGCACTCAGCGGCGTCGAGTATTGGGAACTCTCGACGGGATCCAGGATAGCGGTGCGCAAAATCGAATCGAAAAGCGGAAAAGATAACACGCCGATTGTCTTTCTTCATGGCGGGCCAGGCGCTTATTCAGTGGGATTAGAACAGACGTGGAAAGCAGTCGCAAAACTTAGCGAGAGTGGCGGGGATGTATATTTTTACGACCAGGCTGGCGGTGGCATGTCGGATCGCCTGCCTCTCATTTCCCGATATTCACTCGATCGACATATAGCGGACTTGAAAAGTTTCCATGAGAGAATTGGATCAGATCAGGTCATACTCATTGGGTCATCTTTTGGCGCGACGTTAGCTTCGAACTATATGGCCCGGTATCCTGAAGACGTATCGCATGTTGTCTTTTCAGGCGCGGGTCCGATGTACAATCCGGATTGGGAAGATGCGGCCGACGGCAGTTTAGAAAGCGCTATGAGCAGCGAGGAAAAATCGGCATTTGACGCCGCCGTGAACAAGCCGAGGCTGATTGCGGCGATCGTTTTGTCTGAGATAAACCCAATTACTGCGGGTCGTTTTTTGCCGTCACGGGAAGCCGGATCTTTCTTCGACAAGATCGCGAACGACCACTATATGCAGTTCACCGTTTGTAATACTGAAAATGTAATGACGACTACGGAAGGGTTCGGATTTTGGTCTAACCGAATGACCAGTCGATCGCTTCGTGAAAACACTGACGATCCAAAAACAGCTCTTCGGAAAAACCACACACCGGCTCTCATTTTGCGCGGCGCCTGTGATTACAAGGCCGAGGCGGTCGCCAGACAATATCATTCGATTTTGCCAAATTCTTCTTACGTTGGGTATGAAGACGCTGGACATATGTTTTACTGGGAAAAGCCGGAGGTTTTTGTTCGGGAAATTCGCAAATTCCTGAATTCGCCGTCTGCGCCAACGCCCGCCTCCGGCAAGTAGAGCCGATTGCAGCAAAAGGGGGGCGGACTCAATGGGTCGACGCAACGTTTCTAATCTACTCTTCGCCTCTCTCGAACCATGTCACTATTGTGAAAAACCACGCAGCGCCGATGCCGATAACACTTGAAATTAAGATGAACTGCGGATCCGCTGAAAATTCCTCGATTATCGATGGGATGGATTGGATTTGTCCCGATGAAAAGATGATGATCAGGAAGAAGCTTACAATGCCTGAAATACCGACTACTGAAGACATCAATAGAGAGGTAAGATAGGCGGTGAATTTTCGCCTCGAGTTAGCGTAATCTCCTGCTGATCCAGCTGCTCCAATAAGGACAACAACGGTCACAGTGATAGCCAAAATCGAAGCAATATTGCGAAGCTCTTCGCTTTCGATTTTCTGATTCAGGACAAACAGAAAAAGCGCCGCAACAATTGGAACGATAAAAATGGCGCGCCAGAATGCTGAGAATGCGAATTTCGAGACTTTCCCCATCAACTTCCCCTTCCACTGTTGTGATTTATATACCAACCGCACCCTCAAAGGCTATTTCAAGCTGTTGAGAAGGTGTTGCAAAATCAAGCGTTTTTCGTGGTCTAGTATTTAATTGACGGGCCACTTCATCAAGTTGATGCTGCGAATGGGTCGATAGGTCAGTTTTCTTCGGAAAATACTGTTGTAGCAATCGGTTTGTGTTCTCATTTGATCCCCGCTGCCATGGGCTCTGCGGATCGCAAAAATAGACGTCAACATCTGCCGCATCAGTGAGCCGGCGATGCGCCGCCATCTCCAGGCCTCGATCCCAAGTCAGGGATTTAAGCAAGTGTGATGGCATTTTCTTGGCTTGCCGGATCAGCGCTGAAATCACCTCATCTGTGTTTTTACTGCCTACCTTAACAAGCACGCAAAATCGTGAGTGCCGTTCGACCAGAGTGGCGATATAGCTTCCACAAGTTCCAGCAATGAGATCGCCTTCCCAGTGACCGGGAATGGCGCGGTCTTCGATAGAAGCGGGACGTTCACGAATGGATACAGCATCAACTATCGGCCCGCGAGAATCTCCTTTGCTGGTTGAATGGCGTGATCTTCGGATTGTGCGCTTTGATCGCAAATGCGCCATGAGTTCTTTCTTCAGTACACCACGCGCCTGAATGAATAGGCTCTTTTAAATGGTCTCATGGGACACCCGTTTATCCTCGTAGTCGACAAACTCCCGTTTCAGCCAACCAGCTATCTGCTCTGGTGACCAATTGATCTTCAACTTCTCGGTCACCGTGCGCCGAAGCCATTTGTTGCTAGAAAGCTTACACGCTTTCGGCCGCCTTGACGTATCCCAAGCGCGTTGTTCTGCTTTGGCTGCTCGATAGGCGGTGCGCCCGCCGTTACGACGTACTTCACGGCTTACGGTCGAAGCAGCTCGCCCGACGGCCTCGGCAATCGCGCGGATACTCAGTCCTTGTGCAAGCCCACGAGAAATCTCTTCACGTTCATTGAGGTTCAGAGACTTTGGATGTCGCTTCCGCTCAGGTGGTCGCATCCCTCCAGTCCGCGAGAGAACCAGATAGATGGCGGATGATGTCTTATCGAATGCACGACCTATCGCCTTTAACGATTCCCCTCGGCTCCACCGAGCCCAAAGGTCTTCAGTCTGTTCAATAGTCAGATATCGACGCGGCTTCCTTGCCATTGTGTAAACGCCCCTTCTTTGCTTTCAAAGAACTTGCGTTGCGTCGACCCATTGAGTCCGCCGGGTTTATCGGTTTTGCGTCCGCAATCCGCTTAAACAAGGACTTAAAACCGTTTGCGACAGCTTGGCTGAAACCATATCAGACGCAAACAGCTCTGGTGTTCTTATGCGGTTGCTTGCGACATGTTCTCGGTATCTGTTTCGGCGCGCATCATTGCCTTTCGTTTAGGCGGCTGAATGACAGAATATGAGCCCGTGAGTGCGAATCTTGTTTTGCTTGCTCCAAACGCATTTGTAGGCGCAAAGAGGGAGCCAACCAGCATATCGCCAATAAGGACATATCGGGAATGACCGATGACCTGATGAATTGGACCAACCGCCGGTCGCCGCGGCTTGAGGATGGCGCCGGGCGATGGGTCCGTATTGCGCCGGCGGACTTCGCGCGGGACGGCGGCGATCTCTTCGCCGCCCTCGGTGGTCCGGGTAATGACGATCTCTGGCGCTATATTCCGGTCGGGCCTTTTGAGAGCGCCGGCGCCCTTTCAACACTCATGGCGGCGGCGTGTGATCGCCATGATTGGCGTATGCATGTGATCCGGGATGCGGCTTCGGGCACAGCCCTTGGCATGGCGGGCTATATGCGCATTCGCCCGGAGCACGGATCGGCTGAGGTCGGCTGTATCGTCCTGTCAAAAGCTCTGCAGCGCACACGCGCGGCGACCGAGGCGATGTATCTGATGGCGCGCCATATTTTCGATGACCTCGGCTATCGGCGCTATGAATGGAAATGCAATGACGCCAACGCCGCCTCCAAACGCGCGGCGTTACGCCTCGGGTTTACGCCTGAAGGCGTTTTCCGTCAGGACATGGTGGTCAAAGGCGATAACCGCGACACGGCGTGGTTTTCCATGCTCGATAGAGAGTGGCCGCGCGTGAAATCAGCCTTTGAAGCCTGGCTTGATCCGGAGAATTTTGACCCCGACGGGCGCCAGCGCCGTTCATTGGCGTCTTGTCGCCAGACCGCCTAACGGCGCCCTATTGACGGGTCGATACGCCTGCGATAATAATCAACCATATGGTTGAATATCATGACCCAGATGATATAGCGCTGGACGCCACATTGGCGGCGCTCGCCGATCCGACCCGCCGGGCGATCCTGGCGCAGCTCGGCGAGGGAGAAAAGCGCATCACCGAAATCGCCGAACCGTTTGATGCGTCGCTGAACGCGATTTCAAAACATATCAAGAAGCTGGAGGCGGCGGGCCTCGTGCGCCGGCGCCGCGCCGGGCGCGATCATTTTTTGTCTGTTGATCCGGCGCCGATCAATAAAATCGCCGCCTGGTTTGAGGCGCAACGCGCATTCTGGAACAGCCGTCTTGATCGGCTGGAGGCCCTGATGCGCAAGGAGCAAAATAATGAATAAATATGGCGAGATTCTCGAAGACGGCGCACTTTACTTCGTACGCGAATTGCCCGGCGACATCGATCGCGCCTGGGCGTGGATCGTTGAGGCGGACAAGCGCGCCCGATGGCTGTGCGGCGGCGGCGATGTACGCCGCGCTGGCGAGACAATCAAATTTGCATTTCGCCATAAAGACCTGACGCCCCATGAAGACGTCATTCCGGAAAAATACAAAGACATGGAGGACGGCGTCACGTTCGATGTGGAGGTGACCGCCTTCGAGCCGCCCCGCCGGCTGGTGATCTGGTGGCCGTCCCCGGAAGGCGACAATGAAATCGAGTTCCGGCTCAGTGAAACCGGCGGCCTCGTGAAGCTGGAGCTTTTCCAACGCGGCGACATACCGGCCGAACATCTCCTCGGATCCTGCGCCGGCTGGCACACCCATCTCGATATCATGGCGGCGAAACGAGATGGCGAAACGCCGCCGCCCATGTGGGCGACCCATGAGGCTTTATTTGAGGAATATCGCGTGCGCTTAAAAGACGTGTTGGCGAGACTGCCGGAATGAGCGGCCGCGTTCCCGCTAAACCGCCGCGGCGTTCTCCAGCGCGGCGCGCAATTCTTCTTCACTGACCGTTTTCGTCAGTGTATCAACCAATTGCCCGGTTTCCAGATTGACGATCAACAAGAGACCGGTCTTGACCTCGCCGTCAAATTTCTCCCGCACGGCCGGTCCGACGCCGGCCGCATCGGCCCCGGCGAAGAAGCTGTCTGCGTTTTTGTCAGTGTAATCGATGGTGACATATTGGACGCCCGGGATCGCCGCGCCGGCTTTCACGGCGGTGAGTTTCGGGTCAAGAATTTTGCAGCTCGAACACCAGTCCGCATAGCTGAGGACCGCGGCGATACGCGCCTCGCCCTGTTCGCCCTCGATCACCGGCGCGGCGGGCGCCGATGCGTTGGATTGCGATCCGTTCGGACCGGAACAGGCGGCGACAAAAACAAGCGCGAAGGCGATCAATATTTTCATGGGAGCGGTGTCCTGATGATTGCGCGCTAAGCCATACGCTGCGGCGCAAGACCACGCCACTCACATGACCGTGAGAGCGCGGCGCCCGCCGCCTTGTTCCCCCAACTTGTCTCACGCGGCGGCCGGGCTATAAGGCGAGAACATCATTTCTG
Organism: Pseudomonadota bacterium; assembly: GCA_039186325.1. Lineage (GTDB taxonomy): Bacteria > Pseudomonadota > Alphaproteobacteria > Caulobacterales > Parvularculaceae > Hyphococcus. The sequence continues at coordinate 5,343 of JBCDAD010000077.1, forward strand.
AACCGCCGGGAGCGCCCTTCATGAACATCCACGAATATCAAGCCAAACGCCTTTTGAAAGAATTTGGCGCGCCGGTCTCCGAAGGCCGTCCGGTCTATAAGGCGTCGGAAGCGGAAGCTGCGGCGAAGGAATTGCCGGGGCCGCTTTATGTCGTGAAAGCCCAGATTCACGCCGGCGGCCGGGGCAAGGGAACGTTCAAGGAAGCCGACGCCGGAAAAGGCGGCGGCGTGCGCCTCGCCAAAACGCCTGAAGAAGCCGCGCAGTTCACGAAAGAAATGCTCGGCAAGACGCTCGTCACCAAACAGACGGGCCCGGAAGGCAAGCAGGTTAATCGCATCTATATCGAGAACGGCTCGGACATCGAGACCGAGCTTTATCTCTCTGCGCTGGTTGATCGCGGCGCCGGACAGATCGCGTTTATCGCGTCCACCGAAGGCGGCATGAATATCGAAGAGGTCGCGGAAGAAACACCGGAAAAAATCATCACGGTGCGGATTGATCCGGCCACCGGCTGCATGCCCCATCATGGCCGGCGCATCGCGCAGGCGTTGGGCCTGAAAGGCGATGTCGCCAAGCAATGCGGCAAGCTGATCCCGACGCTTTACAAAGCGTTCAGTGAAAAAGACATGAGCCTTCTGGAAATCAACCCCCTGATCGTGACCAAGGATGGCGAATTGAAAGTTCTGGATGCAAAAGTCGGTTTCGATCCGAACGCGCTCTTCCGCCATCAGAATATTCTGGAGATGCGCGATGAGAGCGAGGAGGACCCGGCGGAACTGAAAGCGTCGGAATATGACCTTTCCTATGTCAAGCTCGATGGCGATATCGGTTGCATGGTCAACGGCGCCGGGCTCGCCATGTCGACCATGGACATCATCAAGCATTACGGCGCGGAGCCGGCGAACTTTCTCGACGTTGGCGGCGGGGCGACGAAAGAGAAAGTGACCGAAGCGTTCAAGATCATCACGACGGACCCGGCGGTCAAAGGCATTCTCGTCAATATCTTCGGCGGCATCATGAAATGCGACATCATCGCGGAAGGCATTGTCGCAGCTGTCAAAGAGGTCGGTCTGGAAGACCCGCTGGTGGTGCGCCTTGAGGGCACGAATGTGGAGAAGGGCAAGGAAATCCTCGCCAATTCTGGTCTCAAAATTACGCCTGCGGATGATCTGGAAGACGCCGCCCAGAAAGTCGTCGCAGCGGTGAAGGGGTAGGCGGCGATTGCGCTGGCTCCAACCATTCTTTTTTTTAGCGGTCGGTTGCGGTGTTGCAGCGCAGGCTGCGGACGAATTGTCGCCGACCGAACAAGCGCTTTACATTAATCTCGTCGCGTATGAGTTTCATGAATTGTGCGTTGGCAATGATGCGCGCATTGACGCGATAAAATCCTACGCTTCGGATGCCGGCTGGTTTCCGCGACCGGTGGACTCCATTCGCTACTATCGTTTTGGTCGCGCGCCGGATGTTGCTTGGGATGGTTGGGCCGAAGCAATCATATTGAATGATACTTTAACACAAACGAAATTTGACTTCATCGCATTCGCAAAAGTCCGGGGAAACTATCGAAGGTGCGCTGTCCAGCTGCCGCCGTTTCCGTATGAAGCAATACGCGATGCGTTAATCGCACGTGGACTGATTATACGCGAATATTATGAATTTCCGGATAGCGATAATTCGGTCTGGCGCGAAGCGTATTTCGAACTCCCGCATGAAACATCCCACAAGGGCGTCGCGTGCGTTAGTCTGCTGGTTGTTGGTCGCGGCGAATTTGCTGGATCGAATCTCGCGGTGGTCTCATTTCTGGTTTCAGAGAATGAAGATGACAGCGGTTGCTTGGGAACCTATTTTTTCGGCACGACAGGCCCAAATGCGCCAGCGCCGGTGATCGATCACCCTTGGGGCAAAAAAGTCGTCGAAGAACCACCACCGCCGCTGGATTAGCAACAAACCAGATTCCAGTCGTCCGGATCACCGGGCGTTTCTGGAAGGGGACCAAAAACCCGGTGATGACAAATGAGAGACGAGGCGTGGCGCTATGGACCCCCGCGGACGCGAGGGTGACAGTCCAGGGAGACGGTAAAATAGAAACAGATTTATCAGCCACGTGAAAAAGGTCATTCCCGCGGACGCGGGAATCCATCGCTCGATTTCACCATCCCTATTGCTGGACCCCACGGTCTGCGCCGTGGGGAGTCGGGTGTAGAGCGTAATTTGGGAAATCAACCATCGTCGTCG
>JBCDAD010000078.1:0-7373 GCA_039186325.1 Pseudomonadota bacterium
GCTCTGCGACAGCAGCTGATTGTGCATCCGCCATCGCGCGCTCATGGGTAGATTCCCGAGCAGCGTCTGGTGCGTTACAAGAGATGAAAGCAACGCAAGCGCGGGCAAGACAACGACAATTGCAAGCGCAGCGATAACAAGTAGGCTACCGGTTTCCGCAAAAAAGGTAGACCGGTCAGCGTCCGTGAGCCAATCAACCAGACGGCCCAGTAATCCGTAGAGTGCAACCTCGCCCACGGCCATCAACGCCGACAACACGGACACCGTGATGATCCAACTGCGGGCGTCCTTTACGTAATGCCAACAAAACGCCGCAAGCGTTTGTGGTGGCGCGCCATAACGCTCGCTTGGAAACGGGTCCAATCGCTTTTCGAAAAAACCGAGCATGCCTGGCTATATGGACGTTAAGTTGTCTTCCGCAAATCGTTTTTGATTTGTGGATTACGAAAAACGGCGCCTCAACGACGCCGCCAATTTTATCTCTGAGGGGTATGCTTCGAGAAAAAACTACTCGTCATCATCCGCGCCAATAACCGGACCCGAATCCTGCCCTTTTGCGTCCTCATCCCGATCAACAAATTCAATCACTGCGAGCGGCGCGTTGTCGCCATATCGGAACCCCGCCTTCATAATGCGGATATATCCGCCATTTCGGTTAGCATAGCGCGGTCCAATCGTCTCAAAGAGCTTTTTCGCCATATCTTTGTCGCGAATGCGCGAAATCGCCAAACGACGTAAGTGGAGCGAGCGATCCTTATTTTTGTCCGCTTTCTTCGCCATCGTCACGAGCTTTTCAACGATCGGCCGTAGTTCTTTCGCCTTCGGCAGGGTTGTCGTTATTTGCTCGTGTTTAATCAATGCGCACGACATATTCGCAAACATCGCTTTTCGATGTTCATGCGTGCGGTTTAATTTGCGGTGCGCCATCCCATGTCGCATGGCTTGTTCTCCTCAGTGCCGGGTTCGCCGGTCTATTCGTCAAATTTTTTCGCCAGTTCTTCAATATTGTCAGGCGGCCAGTCCGGCACATCCATCCCAAGATGAAGGCCCAGCCCTGCCAACACCTCTTTGATTTCATTCAAAGATTTTCTACCAAAATTTGGGGTACGGAGCATTTCTGCTTCGGTTTTCTGGATCAAATCCCCGATATACACGATATTGTCGTTTTTCAGACAATTGGCCGAACGAACCGAAAGCTCGAGTTCATCGACTTTGCGTAATAGCGCAGGGTTAAATGGAAGCTCTTCACGCGCTTCAACACCGGATTCCATTTTGGGTTCGTCGAAATTGACAAATATCTGAAGCTGATCTTGGAGAATACGCGCAGCGTAAGCAGCGGCATCTTCCGGTGAGATCGATGCGTCTGTTTCGATCTCCATAATCAACTTGTCATAATCAAGAACCTGGCCTTCGCGAGTATTCTCCACGCGATAAGCGACGCGCGTAACAGGGCTGTAAAGACTATCGACAGGAATCAAACCAATTGGGGCATCCTCGGGACGGTTTTGCTCCGCCTGCGAATAACCTTTGCCGGTATTGACTGTCAGCTCCATACGCAGGCTCGCGCCTTCGTCCAGGTGACATATGACGTGGTCCTGGTTCAGGATCTCAACAGATGCGGTTTCTTCAATATCGCCGGCCGTAACAACACCTGGCTCCGATTTCTTCAAGACAAGACGCTTAGGGCCGTCCGCATGCATCCGCAAAGCTAATTGCTTTACGTTTAGTACAATGTCGGTAACGTCTTCACGAACGCCCGGAATTGATGAGAATTCATGGACTACGCCATCGATCTGAATTGACGTAACAGCCGCTCCTTGCAAAGACGACATCAGAATACGGCGCAACGAATTGCCAAGCGTCAGACCAAAACCACGCTCCAGGGGTTGAGCGGTGATCGTTGCTTTACGCTGAACGTCAGCACCCGGCGCAACTTCTAGTTTGCTAGGGCGGATGAGTTCTTGCCAATTTTTTTCAAGTACAGCGGAAGTGTCCATCGGTATTGGATCGTCCTTTTTGGTAAAAAGAGGAATTAAACGCGGCGGCGCTTGCGCGGGCGCGTACCATTGTGCGGGATAGGTGTAACGTCCCGGATCATTTGAACTGTGAGACCTGCAGACTGCAGCGCCCGAAGCGCGCTTTCCCGACCTGAACCTGGGCCGCGCACTTCTACATTCACAGTTTTCAAACCGTGCTCCATTGCTTTTTTTGCGGCATCTTCTGCCGCGAGCTGCGCAGCATACGGGGTGGACTTGCGTGACCCCTTGAAGCCCATTCCCCCCGCGGTCGACCAGGATATTGCATTGCCCTGTTCGTCCGTGATTGTCACGACCGTGTTGTTGAACGAAGCATTCACATGCACGACGCCCGAAGAGATATTTTTCTTTTGACGACGCTTAACGCGCGATGCAGCGGGTTTCGCCATGATTCTCGTTCCTTACTTCTTCTTGCCCGCAATCGGCTTAGCCGGCCCTTTGCGCGTACGAGCGTTTGTATGGGTTCGCTGACCGCGCACCGGCAACCCGCGACGATGGCGAAGACCACGATAGCAGCCCTGATCCATCAATCGTTTGATATTAACGGCGACCTCCCGGCGAAGGTCACCTTCTACCGAGTAATCGCGATCAATCGCCTCACGAATCTGCAAAACCTCTGAATCTGACAAATCCTGTACGCGTCGATCGTCCGCGATACCTACTTTTTCACAGATTTCAGACGCTTTCGCCGGCCCAATGCCGTGAATATAACGCAACGCAATCGTCACGCGCTTATTTGTCGGTATGTTAACACCTGCGATCCGAGCCACGGGGTCAATCCTTTTTTATCTGCCGCCAAACGCTGGCGATGTCAGTCCATGCAAACAACGAAGCCCGCAGCGGCGCACGAAAAAACGAGCGCCGGCGAGCACAACTCCATTTGGCGGAGACGGGTAGATATAGCCGCGCTTCGCCTTTCGTCAACCGGTTTTACGCCTCCGATCAACACCGAAATTTGTCCAAAATAGAATCGATTGCTTTTGACACTTCTTCAATCGGTCCCATTCCGTCAACAACCCTTAATTTGCCCTGATCTTCGTAGTAGGGGATTAGGGGGGCCGTCTGCTCCCGATAGACGCCAAGGCGTTTTCGGAAAGTTTCCTCATTATCGTCGGCGCGCAATGCGTCTCCACGCGCTATCGTTTCCTCAATCCGGGTCTTTAGGCGGTCGATCAGGACTTCCTCGTCCACACGAAGCTGGACGACGACATCCAAATTGAGGCCTTTTTTCTCAAGCATCACGTCAAGCATTTCCGCCTGAGCAATCGTCCTCGGGAACCCATCTAGCAAAAAACCCTTCGCGCAATCGTCTTCTTCGATCCGTTCCTCAACAATCGCGGCGACAATTTCGTCCGATACAAGATCGCCACGATCCATAATAGCCTGCGCCTGTTTACCGACCGGCGTCCCCGCGGAAACTGCGCCGCGCAACATGTCGCCAGTGGACAATTGCGGAACACCATATTTCTCTACGATATGGGTCGCTTGCGTCCCCTTGCCGGCTCCCGGCGGTCCCAAAAAAATCAGGATCATCGCCGACCTCCGCGCAATTTCGATTTCTTGATGAGACTCTCATATTGCTGTGCGACCAGGTGTCCCTGGATTTGCGAGACCGTGTCCAAGGTAACGGATACGACGATCAACAACGAGGTGCCGCCAATATATACGGGTATCGTCTGACTGTAATTGGCCTTCAAAATTTCCGGCAATATGCAGACGAATGTCAGATAGGCCGCACCGATCACCGTTAGTCGCGTTAGGACGTAATCAAGATATTCTGCCGTCCGAGCGCCCGGCCGGTATCCTTGGATGAAACCGCCATACTTTTTCAGATTGTCGGCCACATCCTCAACATTGAAAACGACGGACGTATAAATAAAAGTGAATCCGATAATCAACGCGGCATAAAGGGCGATGTACATCGGCCGGCCAGGAGAGAACAGATATTGAAGCGTTTCCAGCCAAACCGGCGCTCCTTCACCGACCGCATTAAAAACGGTCGCAGGCAACAAAAGTAGCGACGACGCAAAAATTGGGGGGATCACGCCGGATACGTTTAGTTTCAAAGGCAGGTGTGATTTCTCACCCTGCGTCATGCGTTGGCCAACCTGCCGGCGAGGATATTGAACAAGAATTCGCCGCTGGGAACGCTCCATGAAGACAACGAAAGCAATCAGGGCCAGAGCGAGGATCGCAATAATGAGGATCGCGCCGCCGCCGACGCCCGCGCCGGTTCGCCCCTGGTCAAGGAGACCGGCAATCGCTCGCGGAAGCTCGGCCACGATTCCCGCAAAAATGATCAATGAAACGCCGTTTCCGACCCCGCGGGCGGTCACTTGTTCTCCGAGCCACAACAGGAACATGACCCCACCGACCAGGGTCACAACAGTAGTAAGCAGGAAAAAAGGTCCCGGATTAGAAACGACGCCCGCCTGCGCCTGTAGGCTCGCCGCAATGAAATACCCTTGTAGCGTCGCCAAAAATACAGTCAAATACCGAGTATATTGGTTTATCTGCCGACGCCCCTGCTCGCCTTCCTTCTTGATTGCCTCCAGCGACGGGATGACCGCCGACATTAGCTGCATGATGATAGAGGCGGAGATATACGGCATAATATTGAGCGCAAAAATCGCCATCCGCTCAACGGCGCCGCCGGCGAAAATATTAAGCGTGCCGAGTAATCCAGATTGCTGGCTCTGGAATCCACGACTAAACGCTTCCGGATCAATGCCGGGAATCGGCACGAATGTTCCGAAGCGATAGACGATTAAAGCACCAAGCGTGAACAGAAGACGCTTTTTCAATTCCTCGGCCTTGGCGAAAGACGAGAAATTAATATTCGCTGCAAACTGTTCTGCTGCTGATGTCATAGTCTTGTTTTCCCGGCTGTATTAATCGACAGCAACCTAATGGTCATCCGCCAGCCAGCCATGTGGCGCCTCGGCTGCGTCGCCGCAACCAAAAGACAGCATCTATTTCTTTTCTCGGACCGTGACCGCGCCGCCTGCTTTTTCGACAGCTGCGCGGGCGCCGGCCGTCGCATAAACGACGTCCACATCAATTTTCGTCGTTAATTCGCCAGTTCCAAGCAATCGAACACCGCCCAAGGGCTTGCGAATAACCCCCGCCTCAACCAACGCCGCAGCGTCAATTTTCCGAGCCGCATCAAGTTTTCCTGCATCAATCGCTTTTTGAAGCCGACCGATATTCACTTCTGCGTATTTTACCGCATTGGGCTTATTAAACCCGCGTTTTGGCAAGCGCATATAAAGCGGCATTTGACCGCCTTCATAGGCGCGAATGCCTGATACGCCCGAGCGCGATTTTTGACCTTTTACGCCGCGCCCGCCAGTTTTTCCTTTGCCCGATCCGATACCGCGTCCAACGCGGGTTCGCTTTTTTCGTGCGCCGTCATTATCAGAAAGTTCATGTAGTTTCATTTTTTACCTCGACTTGCGACTAACGCGCCCCTGCGCGCAGCCTCGCCTGATTAACGTCGCTTACTCTTCTACAATCTCGACCATGTGTGAGACTTTGCGAATCATACCGCGCACTGCCGGCGTATCTTCAAGCTCGCGCTCTCGACCGATTTTGTTCAAACCAAGCCCGACGAGCGTTGCTCGCTGATCCTGCGGCCGACGAATGGGGCTACCGATCTGCCGGATCTTGATGGTTTTTTTATCCGCCATGTTTATATTCCTTAAGCGGCTTCAACCGTGGTCGCATCGCCGCCGCCGGTTCTGTTAGCCAGTATGTCTGACACTTTCTTTCCACGCTTAGCCGCGATCGTTCGCGGACTTGTCTGGTTTTGTAAAGCATCCACCGTGGCGCGGACCATATTGTAAGGGTTCGAGGTGCCTATCGATTTGGCGACCACATCTTGCACGCCAAGCGTCTCAAAAATCGCGCGCATCGGGCCGCCGGCAATGATGCCGGTTCCAGGTGGCGCTGCGCGCAGGACTACTTTACCCGCGCCCCACCGTCCGTACACATCATGATGAAGGGTGCGTCCTTCACGAAGCGGGACACGAACCAAATTACGTTTCGCCTCTTGCGCCGCTTTTCGGATTGCTTCCGGCACTTCACGTGCTTTACCCTTGCCGAAACCAACACGCCCCTTCTGGTCACCTACGACGACCAACGCCGCAAAACCAAAGTTCTTGCCGCCTTTTACAACTTTGGCGACCCGATTGATCGCAACGAGCTTGTCGACAAACTCGTCGCGCTCCTCGCGTTCACCTCGACCGCGCCCTCGGCCCCGGCCGCGCGATTGTCCGCGTTCGTCTTCGCCTGCCATGAACAATGCTCCCTTAAAAACTCAATCCGGCTTCGCGTGCCGCATCAGCCAGCGCTTTCACGCGGCCGTGATACATGTAACTTCCGCGATCAAAGACAACATCTTTGACGCCTGCTTTAATGGCCGCTTCCGCAACTGCTTTACCGACAGTTGCAGCGGCAGCCTGATCAGCGCCGCTTTTCAAGCTGGCTGACAGGCTCTTATCCAACGTTGATGCAGAGGCGACCGTTTTTCCCTCACGGTCGTCAATTACTTGCGCTGCAATATTTTTTGAAGACCGATAAATCGACAACCGCGGGCGACCATTGGCGACCTTCGCAATTTTTTTGCGCGTTCGGGTTGCCCGATCTTGCTTCGATTTTAATTTCGTATTGGCCATTATCTTATCATTCCCGTACGAAGCGTTATTTCTTCTTACCTTCCTTGCGGAAGATATATTCATCAGCGTATTTCACGCCTTTACCTTTGTAGGGCTCGGGTGGTCGAAATGCGCGGATTTCTGCGGCAGTTTGACCAACTTTTTGCTTGTCGATGCCTGACACGACTACTTCGGTTGGTTTTGGCGTCACAATTTTAACGCCATCCGGAACCGGATAGTCAATATCGTGGCTATATCCCAGCGCAAGGTTCAAGCTCGCGCCTTTCATTTGGGCCCTGTATCCAACGCCGACAAGTTCAAGCGACTTCGAAAATTCACTTGTTACGCCATCAATCATGTTAGCGATGCGTGTTCGGCTCATTCCCCACATAGAGCGAGCGGGCTTAGAGTTATTGATAGGCTTAATCGCTATTTTGTCGCCTTCCAAAGCAACTGTACACAGATCATTAACGACAAAATCGAGTTCGCCTTTCGGGCCTTTAGCTCTTACGGCCTGACCATCAATAGTCACTGTCACTCCGCCGGGTACGGGAATTGGTCTTTTTCCGATGCGGGACATCGCCTCGCTCCTAATCCTTTAGTAAACCTGACACAGGACTTCGCCGCCGACATTTGCGTCGCGCGCAGCCGCATCCGACATAACGCCCTTCGGCGTCGACAC
>JBCDAD010000079.1:0-7268 GCA_039186325.1 Pseudomonadota bacterium
GCGATTGCCTGGGTCGGCAGGGCGACCCCCAAAGCGAGGAACGAAATACTTTTCATACGTGATGCTCATCAAGGTCAAAAAAACAAACAAAACTCTGCGCTGATTCTGAACAATCGTTTAATGGAGAGCGTGACGGATCGCGCGGGCGAAGCTAGAAGGGCGATACCGGGCGTATTCCCGGAAAATATTGGGAGCATTCATGGCCGACGCGACTGCGGACCATGCAAATGAGACTTTCCGAATCGTCAAGATCGATCTTGACGAGCGATCGCTGGCGCGCGCGACGGCCGATATTGAACATGAGCGCAAAGTCGCGATTTATGACTTGCTCGAAGAGAACTATTTCAAACCTGTCGGTGCGGATAGCGGCCCCTTTGAATTGTATCTGTCCAATGTCGAGCGCCGGCTGGTCTTCGATGTGCGCTCCGAGGGCGGCGCCCCATTAGGGCAAATTCATCTTTCCATGACGCCTTTTCGAAAGATCATCAAAGACTATTTCATGCTCTGTGAGAGTTATTATGACGCCATCCGCAACGCCGCCCCGGCGCAGATCGAAACCATCGATATGGCGCGGCGCGGCATGCATAACGAAGGCTCTGAAATCTTGCAGGAACGGCTGCGTGATAAAATCGAGTTGGACATGAACACGGCGCGCAGATTGTTCACGCTGATTTGCAGTTTCCACATGCGATAGGAACCAGAATATGGCCAACGCAATTCTCTTCGCATGCAATATGAATTCCGTCCGTTCGCCAATGGCGGCGGCGCTTTTACGAAAAATGAGCGACAACACCGCGACGGTCGACTCGGCCGGCGTTTATGAGGGCGGTCTGGATCCATTTGTGGAAATCGTCATGGAAGAAATCGGCGTGTCCCTGGCCGACCATGCGCCGCGCGCAATTAGCGACATCGATTTGTCGGCAGTTGATACGGTGATCGCGTTGACGCCGGAGGCCGCCGTCGAAGCGCGCAAGTTCCTCCCCCGCGAGAGCATTGAATTTTGGGATATTGAAAACCCGTCGGATGAGCGCGGTGGGCGCGACGCGATCATCGACGCCTATCGACGCGTTCGCGAGGAAATCACGGCGAAACTGCGTCGTCGATTCCCCGAAATCTGCAAAAACACTTGATTTTGTGGGCTGTCTTCATCATGTAAGCGCTCCAAAAGGTCCGACCGTCCAATCGGGGCATGGACTGAATTTGCGCGCCCCGCGCCCACGGAAGGCTGGATCGAGGATTTAATGGCGAAAGAAGAACTACTTGAATTTGAGGGGACAGTAGAAGAATTGCTGCCCAACGCGACATTCCGGGTCAAACTGGAAAATGAACATGAGATCATCGCGCATACGGCGGGTAAAATGCGCAAAAACCGTATTCGCGTGCTGGCCGGGGACAAAGTCCTTGTGGAGATGACCCCTTACGATCTCACCAAAGGGCGCATCACCTATCGCTTCAAGTAAGCTTGGCCGTCTCGGAAAATAAGCCGGCGAACACGTCGCAAATATTTATCCTTGCGAGTGCTTCGCCCCGCCGCAAAGCGCTCCTTGAACAGATTTCATTTCCGCCGGATCGCATTATCGCTGCAGACATAGACGAGTCCGTTCGCGCCGGAGAGCTCGCGCCGCGTTACGCCATCCGGCTTGCAACAGAAAAAGCCAAAAAGGTCGCAAAAGACCATCCGAACGATCTGGTGTTGGCGGCGGACACCGTTGTCGCCTGTGGGCGGCGTATTTTGCCGAAAGCGGAAGATGAAGAGGTGGCGCGCCAATGCCTGAAGTTGCTGTCCGGTCGCGCTCATCGGGTTTACTCCGGTGTCGCCCTTGCGGGGCCGGACGATGGCATCTGTCTACGGACAGTTGAGACCCGGTTAAAGGTGCGTCGCCTCAGTCCACAAAATATAGATGAATATATCGCAAGCGGCGAATGGCGCGGAAAGGCGGGCGGCTACGCCATTCAAGGGCTTTTCGCTAAACACGTTATCTCACTGATTGGATCCTATACGAATGTTGTAGGATTACCTCTTTATGAGACAGCCAATCTCCTTGATGGCGCAGGGCGACCTCGCTCGTGAGTGAAATAATCGTTGAGTGCGGGGTTGCCGAAACCCGAGGCGCGCGACTTGTTGACGGCGAATCAACAGATTTGTGGACTGGCCCCGCGCCGGGACAGGAGGCGGTTGATTCGATTTGGCGAAAAGGCGATTTGGCGTGTGGGCGCATCACGGCCGTCCATGGCGATCAATTATTTGTCGATTTGGGGCAGGGCCGTGTCGGCTATCTGAATACGCCTTTGTCGGCGCCGCCAGAGGGCGCCCTCATCAATGTTGTCGTTAAGCGCCCGGCGTTCGCCGACAAGTCCGTCAGCCTCAATTTCCAGGGGCTCGCAAGACAAAGTGCGAAAATCGGTGCGATGGCGCCGCCGGCGCCGGCGCCTTTGCAGGCGTTACGGGATCTCGAATTTGATCCGGGGACGGAGACAATCAAACTCGATCTATGGGCGCGTCGGCAATTGGAAGCGTCGGCCGCCTCAGATATCATTTCAGGCCGGATTGAGGCGAAAACGATTGAAACACCCCATGCGTTCGACATCTGGTTTGAACAATTATTCGCAAGACAACTGCCCTTAGCGGGCGGCGGGGCGATTACAATAGACGAAAACGAGGCGTTGACCGCGATAGATGTTGATAGCGGCGCCGCGCGGACGCGCAATGAACGCGAAGTCAGCAAAGTCAATATCGCAGCGTCGAATGCGATTTCATCTGAATTACGGCGCAGACGGATTGGCGGCCTTGTCGTGATTGATTTTTTGCGCATGCGCCGCGACCAGCGATCCATGGTGGTGTCGGCGTTGCATTCCCGGAGGCTGGCCCCGCAACATCTGGACTGGTCGAAGAATGGATTGCTGTCTTTCAGCTTGCCGCGAACGGGTCCGTCTTTTCTGGACATGGCCTGCGAGACCGGTGTTGATGATCCCATCCCCGGCAGAAGATATTCCTTGGGATGGCGCGCAAAGTCACTCCTGCGTCGTCTCGAGCGTCGTCTGGCGACAGACTTGTCTGTGCGTTTTGCGTGCAGCCTCGGCGACGAGCTGAGCGCCTATATTGACGCGCGCGAAGATTGGCGGGACGGTTTAATCGCCCGCCACGGCGACCGCGTGCAATTTATAACAGATGCGAATAAGGAAAGCCGCAGCTATGAATTCAGCGAGCAATGACAACGGCCCGCCCAAAGCCCATCCGGACTGCCCGATCTGCACCCAGAAAACGGCAGCAGAATATGCGCCGTTTTGTTCGAAAAGGTGCGCCGATGTGGATTTGCACCGATGGCTATCTGGCGGCTATGCAATCGCGGCGAGCGATGACGACAGTGAGGGCGCTGCCGATAATGACGGGCAATCTCGATTTGATCATTGAACCGCGCCCTCAGGAGAACATCGCCTGCAAGTCGACAGATGACTGCTTGCCGATCAGCTCATAATTTTCCTCAAGCCATTCCGACGCAATATCGCGGCCCTTGTCCCGTAATTCGCAAAGAAACGCCCAGTCCGTACGGAATTTGCTGGCGATTGAATATTCCACCATGGCTCGGTCGGACCGGACGGAATGCACGCGGATATCGCGCAACCGGTCGCGATACTCATCTTTCAGCCATCCCTCATCCAGCAATCTGTGTACGAAGCTGATCGCGCGCAACTCCCGCATTAATGACGAATTGAACGTGATCTCATTGATGCGGTTCTTAATTTCTTCAGCGGTCTTCGGTGGTCGTTCTCGCTCGATCGGGTTTACGTGAATAATGACGATATCGGATGATTTCGCTTCATAAAAGAAAGGAAACAAGACGGGGTTGCCCATATAGCCGCCGTCCCAGTAATGCTCGCCATCTATCTCGACCGCTTTGAAAATTTGCGGCAGACACGCGGATGCGCATACGGCGTCGAGGCTTATGTCTTTGGTTTCGAAGACATGCACTTTGCCGCTGTGGACATTGGTGGCGCTGACAAAGAGCCGTGTCGCAGTACATTCTCGCAGGCTCTCGAAGTCAATGCATTCGGTCAGAATTTCGCGCAGAGGATTGATATCGAAGGGATTGAATTGATAAGGCGAAAACGCCCGAGTGACCGTATCAAACAGCGAATAAGAAAACGCATTGATGAGATCTGTTTGTCCGGCCGCGAGCGGTATCGGCGCTGCGCGGACGGGACTGTATAGTCGGCCCTTTTCCGAAATGGTTTTCCAGATATTGGTGAGCGATTCCCTGCCGCCCTCATTACCACCCTTGTGCAGGCCGTAAGCGAGAGCGACGGCGTTCACCGCGCCTGCGCTCGTCCCGGATATTCCGCCGATTTCGATGCCGGGGTCTTCGAGCAACCGGTCAATCGCTCCCCAGGTGACTGCGCCGTGGGCGCCGCCGCCCTGGATCGCCAAATTGATAGGCTTGGGCTTTCGCGATTTCGGCATGGTGTGTCCCTTTGGCGACTGTCAGCAGTGACCGGCGTTCATTTATGACGCCGGATCGACGCAAGACAACCGCCGGCGCCGACCAAACTTGCGCCGCATGCGGCGCGACGTCCCTTGAGCCGGCCGTTAAGGCCCGTTACATCGGAAACGCAGGCGGAGAATTCGACATGACATTCGCACAAGCGCGCACCCAACTTTACGTTCCGCCGGCGCCTCCCCCTCGCATTGTACCGCCGAACGCTAAACCCAGCCTGCAAGGATATTTGCGGTACTTCCAGATCATGTCGAGAAATCCGCTGGAGATCTGGACGGAAAACCACTTCAACGATTTGATACACAAAGATCGGGTGTTGGGACGACAGTATGTGATGGCGCACGATCCGAACGCAATCAGGCGCTATCTTGTGACGAATGCGGACAATTATGGGCTTACCGAATTGCGCCGGGCCTTGTTCGAGCCGGTCATCGGCAATGGCCTCCTGATCGCGGAAGGAGACCTTTGGAAGCGAACGCGGCGCGCATTGACGCCGGTTTTCACGCCGCGCCATGTGCGCAGTTTCGCGCCATCTATGGTGAAAGTCGCGACGGCCGGCGCCGAGCAACTGATCGCAGCATCGGATTCTGTGGTGAGTTTTACGCAGGAAATGTTGTCGCTGGCGCTTAAAATTTTGACCGCGTGCCTTTTCAGCGATGATGCGCGTCTTGATGTGGACCGTTTTTCCAAAAATCTGGACAGACTTCTGCATATTGCCGGCATGCCACATCCTCTGGACCTTGCATCAGCCCCGAAATGGGTGCCCCGCTTGGGGCGCGGAGAGGCGTTGCGGGTGGTGGCGGATCTGCGTGGGCAGGTTGAAACAGTAGCCAAAGAGCGTCGGCGGCTCATTGCTGACGGCGCCGACCCGCCTGCAGACTTTCTGACGCTATTGCTGTCGGCTGGCCAGGACGAAGGCGCCCCGCTTAGCGAACGGGAAGTCACGGATAATTTGATTACTTTCCTTAGCGCCGGGCATGAAACGACCGCCCGGACGCTCACCTGGATATTCTACTTGCTGTCTAATGCGCAGGAAACACTGGCGCGCGCGCAAGCCGAGATCGGCGCCGCGCCCCTTGAAGATACCGACCCGGCCGATTGGTCTGAATGCCTGCCGTTCACGACAGCGCTCATTAAAGAGAGCATGCGGCTTTATCCGGCGGCGTCAATTTTCACGCGTCTGGCGCGCGCCGACGACACGCTCGCCGACATACCGATCGCGGCGGGTACGGAAATCATCACCTCGCCCTGGGTTTTGCATCGGCATCGCAAACTTTGGGAACAGCCCGATGCATTTGTCCCGGACCGTTTCCTTGGCGATGCGGCAGAAACCATTCAGCGCTTTTCGTATATTCCATTTGGCATGGGCCCCCGCGTATGTATCGGCGCCAGCTTTTCCATGCAGGAAATGGTGATCATTGTCGCCGTTTTTTTGCGGCGCCTTAAGTTTGAACATGTGGGACGGACGCCGCCCATGCCCGTCATGCGCATTACGATTCAGCCGTCGACACCTGTCTATATGCGCGTGAAAGAGCGCGATGACAGTCACTGATAATTGATCTGTACAAGGTTTTATTCAGCGTTTGGGTTAAGGTTCGCTATGGAGACTGCCATCAGGCGTTTCTTCCTTGCGCTCCAAATCGCCCATTTTCGGTTCGTCATATAATTGTTGCGTTGGCTCAATCGTCGTTTCCGCCGCTTTGCGCCCGGACCATATCCACCAGCCCGCGCCAAGGCCGATAACGAACGCGATCGCTAGCAATGTCCACATATGGACTATCAACCAAATCATTCGTTTTCGCTCCCAATTGAGTCTATTGCAGCGCCGTCCCCATAATTGATGATAAATTCAATACGCCTGTTTTGTGCGCGACCAAAGGCCGTTTCATTACTCACGATCGGCAAGCTGGAACCGTGGCCAAGCGTTTTCAGCCGATTGCGCGCAACGCCTCGCTCGGACAGAAACGCTGCAACAGATTGAGCGCGCCGCGCGCTCAGTTCAATATTTTCCAATTCATCCCCAAGCGGATCGGTATGTCCGGAAATCTCGATCGCGAAGTCCGGGCACTCGTTCAGCGCCGATGCCAAACGACGTAAAAATGGTATACTGAAATTTTCAATATCAGCGCTGGCGCTTTCGAAATTCACCGATTGGTTCTTAAGCGTCGCCCAAAGCCTTGTGTAACACGTTTCCAGTATTGAGCGTGGGTCAGTATCGGTTTTTTCGGCTGGCTCTGATACGTCTTCCGAAGGGACCTCAATATTCAATTCGCCGTCAAATCCTTTGGGCAGAGCGTTCATGAGAGCAGATAACGCATCGGCTCGGTCTGAATCGCTGGCGGCGCCAGTCAGGGAAAAACGTGCGGCTGTTGCATCAACAGTTCCGCTGTCCAGTCGTGACAGGGCGTGGAGGCTTGTAGACACCGCGATCGGCCATGCGCTTTCCTGGGGTGCGCCGCGCGCAACCGTCATCGTATCATTGATCTCGCCACCCGGAAAACTGCGCGCAACCGTAGAGAGAATAAGGTCGCGAATGTCTTCGCTTGGAACGTGACCACGCAAGCTCAAGACGTTATCTGAATATTCCGCCGCCCATTTGTATGGTTCGACCAGGGGCGGCGGCGCCTTTATGGTCAGCTTGTCGGCCTTAATCGCGGTTACACCGCCAAAAACGACACCGCCAGCGCCAATCGCTTTTTTGGCCGCAGCGATCGTTGCATGACGACTTTCCTCGTCATTTAGAACGCCCGCAAGCGCCACAGATTGTCCGCTTAC
>JBCDAD010000080.1:0-7148 GCA_039186325.1 Pseudomonadota bacterium
AGCGACCGTACAGATAGCCGTTGAGAGCGTCTTGACGGCTTTCAAACCGGCGACCCGCTCTCCGGCGCTGTACATTCCAATTTTCATTCCTCGCCCCCAAAATCACCGCTCAACCGAGCGGGTACGCAACAAAAGGGTTTATCAATCACTAAAAGAAACGTTCTCCCACACGAATGACATCGCCCGGATAAACCAGAACATCATTTGAAAGTTTGACCATTTCTTCCGTGTCTGAATTTTCGCGCTTGATAAACACCGCATTTTTCTTCGCACGATAAGTGAACCCTTGCGCCGCGGCGACGGCTTTCATGACAGACATGCCGGCGCTGTAAGGATATTCGCCCGGTGTTTTGACCTCGCCCAAAATATAATATGGGCGATAGGTTACGATCTCCGCTGCGACCCTGGCGTCTCGCACATAACCGGCGCTGAGACCATCGGCAATTCTACCGCGCAACCCTTCAATCGTCAGGCCGGATGCGTCGACCTCACCGAGCAGCGGTAGGGAAATCTGACCGGCGCC
The DNA here is from genome assembly GCA_039186325.1 of Pseudomonadota bacterium. Lineage (GTDB taxonomy): Bacteria > Pseudomonadota > Alphaproteobacteria > Caulobacterales > Parvularculaceae > Hyphococcus. The sequence continues at coordinate 524 of JBCDAD010000080.1, forward strand.
GTTAATCGCGAATTCTCCGGACAAATCCGGTTCGCCGTAAACAATCAGCCGGACCTTGTCCGATGGGCCGAGCTTGTAGTCCTCAATGCGCAGGGCGCTGGCCGCGCTCGAGAATTCGGCGTCCGGCGCTGATTCGACAACTTGCGCTCCGTCAGAAGCGCAGGCGGCAACCATGAGTACGGCGATTGATAGAGCTAGGCGTCGTAAATAGTCGGCTAAGCGCATGATTTTCCCCAGAGTCTTCAAACTCAGCTTACGTTAAGGCGCCCCGCAGCACGACGCCATATCTTTAGAGCAACATTCAAGCCATTTCTTAGCAGAAACAGGCCAATTTCCTAAGGCGCGTCGGGCGTTGCGAGATTTCCGCCCTCTCACCAATCGGCTTGTTCGTGGGGATTCTGCCAGAACGGCGCAGGCGCGCCGCCAATGGGTTCGATATTGATTTCCGCCGGCCGGGCCCCGGCCGGCACGAATGCCGCGGTTGCAACGCCCGCAAACGCCATAAAAACAAGCCCTGGATCGACGTGACCACCGGCGATCAAATGAGCGAACAACAACGCCAACGCACCGGCTCGAGCGGCCACAAATACGCGTCGATTATATTCGAGCTCGCCGTTTTGGGTCAGAAGATGCCTGCGCGGCCAGGGCTTCAAAAACGCCTGATAGAGAAATATCGCGTAAAGGATCGCCCCGACGAAACCGACATTACTGAGTAATACGGTTGCAAGGCTCGATGTTCGCGCGCTGCCCAAACCAACCCCGAACCCGTTTGTGTCTAGAAAATTCTGGATCCCTTGAAGGTTCCATGTCGTCCGTTCTACACCGGAATGCGATTGGAGCTTTGCGCCAAACAAACGTTCAAATAGTTCGGTCGCGAAAATCTGCGCCGGTTGGTACAAAAGAAAGACAAAGAGACCAACTGCGAGCGCCGCGTTCACCAATAACGCTGTCAGATGTTCTCTGGATAACCCGTCACGTACTAGTTTGTACACGGTATGAGCGCTCCAGAGCGAAGCAAGCAGAAAAATGATCGCATAAGCTGTCGAAGAAAAGGAGAATGCAATACACCCAAGCAGCGAAAGCGAGGCGATAAAATGCCAGACGCCGCGCGTCTGGTTAAATCGTACGAAATTCCATGCAAATAAGCCGGCGCTGATTGATCCAAACGCGGACGCCTCAGCGTAAGACCCGATCAGCCGCGGGAATCCGCCAACCGTCAAATTTGGGTAAATGGCGTAATTGGCCGTTCGGATCAGGTCAAAAACAGCTGAAACAGGTCCGATCTGCGGCGCTAAATTCAATACGGCAAATGTCAGGTGCGTGACCGTAATCGCGTTGATCAGATATGTGGAACGAAGCGGGCCGTAGGCCCCGCGAAACAAAAAGACAAGCGCTGCGAAGAAAATTATGTTTACCGATAGATAGATGGATTGCGTGATATTTCCGCTCGTCGGATGCAGATTGGTTAAAGGAATTGAGTAAAACCCCTCTGGGGGGCGCGCTAATGAATAAACCTGGACCGTTCCTTCAAAAAGCCGCGGCATAAAGAACGCAGATGAGACGGCGTACAGGCCGAAAAGCGCCAAAGCCGCAACGGCGGGATTTTTCACGCCCGACTTGATCGCGCGGACCGCCCAAGCGGGCCGCAACGCTATTCCGGCGATCAGTGCGCCAATTAGAAAATGCGCCGAAATGATACTCAATCCGCCTACCGACCAAAGATTAAACGCCGCCGCCGTTTGCAACGGAATAAATACGCCGAGGACAACAGGCCCCGCCCGCATCGGACTGGCGATGACCGCTGCGCCCGCCATGAGGCAAATCAGTCCGATGGCCGTTATTTCCATTGCACGCTTGGGCCCCAATCCCCGGATGGTGTCGTTCTTTTTTTAACCGTAACGACGCCAAGCACAAAACCCCGCCTTGCGATTATTGACAAATTCCTGTTTCGCTGCGGCGCGCCCTTTGCAGAAATCTCGCGAAAGTGGGCAAATCCATGCGCGTCGCCATCATTCACTATTGGATCATCGCTGATCGTGGCGGGGAAAAAGTTGTGCAAGCTTTGTGCAAAATGTTCCCGCAAGCCGTGATCTACACGCATGTCGCAGACCCGGAAATCGCCCAACGGTTGTTTCCTGGACACGAAATTCGCTTCACGAGAATTGCAAAACTCCCATTCGCCAGACGTCATTATCAGAAATACCTGCCCCTCATGCCGGCTGCATTGGAAGAGTTGGATCTCGGTGAGTTCGATCTCATTCTCTCCAGCGAGTCCGGGCCAGCCAAGGGAATTATTCCGCCGCCAAGGGCCCTCCACGTCTGCTACTGCCACTCCCCTATGCGATATGTCTGGGACCACTACCACCTCTACAAATCCGCCGCCGGCCCCATCGCAAGGCTCGCCATGTCGCATTTCGCGCCCCGCCTGCGCCTGTGGGACGCGACGTCGGCGATGCGAGTGGATCATTTTGCGGCGAATTCGGCATTTGTCGCCGCGCGCATCGGAAAATATTACAGACGTGAGGCGACCGTCATCGCACCGCCCGTTGACGTCTCACGCTATCTTTCAGTGAATAGGCAGAATGAGACGGCGGACCGCCCATATCTCTGGGTCGGACAACTCACAGCATACAAGAACGCGGAACTGGCGGTTCGTGCATTCAATGAATCCGGCAAATCCCTGCACATTGTCGGAGACGGCGAGGAGCGGCGGAAACTGGAGCGGATAGCCGGCCCGCATATCAGATTTTTGGGGCGGGTTTCCCATGGCGCGTTATTGGACGCTTATGCGACAGCCCGTGCGCTCATATTTCCCGGCGAAGAAGACTTCGGCATGGTGCCGGTCGAGGCGATGGCTGCCGGCTTGCCCGTTATCGCCTGGGCGCGCGGCGGCGCTCTTGAGACAGTGAAGCCTCAACTATCAGGTGTGTTGTTCGACGAGCCGTCTGTCGACGCGCTGAATGAGGCTGTCGAACAATTTGAGGCGACCGAAACATCATTTGATGTTTCAGAACTGCGTGCGCACGCCAAAACCTTCGACCAAAAAACTTTCCTGACAAAATTTCGAACGCTCCTTACGAATCAAGGCGTACGCAATGACGAGATTCACGATTAAGTTGTTTGCATCGTCGCAACCTATCGAATGACGCGAAGTTGGAAATTTTTTTCGCAGATGCGGTCGAATTTCGATTGCGAAACGGCGGCGAATTTGATTACTGTTATTTAAGTTTTTGGGGGGCCGATTCGGCGGTTGCGTTTGCGGATGGAATGATCCGTGCACGGTCGTGAGCGGTCGTGAATATGGCGGCGGTAAGCTGTCGCCAACTGGGTGGTCTGGGGGATTTCGTTGTGTCCGAAACTGGAAACGCGTTACGGCAATTAAGTTTGCCTGGCGAAGCGCTTGTCGAAGCAAGTCCTGTCGATGCCGCTTCAACGTCGAGTGAAGGAAATTCACTTGGCCGAGAACCGGCGTCAGCGCCCGAAAAGCGTTTATTAGACATTGCTATTGCATCAGGCGCCCTCGTCTTTTTTGCGCCTTTGTTGCTGGTGCTGTTTTTCCTGGTTCGCCGGGACGGCGGGCCGGCTATTTTTGTGCAGGAGCGCGTCGGCAAGGACGGCAAACTTTTCCCCTGCTACAAATTTCGATCGATGGTCCCGGATGCAGAAACGCGGCTGCGCGATCTTCTGGTCTGCAACGAATTTTTTCGAAAAGACTGGGAAGCCAACCGCAAACTCAAGAACGATCCACGAATCACTAAACTCGGCGCCTTTCTGCGCCGCAAGAGCCTTGATGAATTGCCGCAACTGCTCAACGTCCTTCGCGGCGAGATGAGTATCGTTGGGCCGCGTCCTATAACGCCGGATGAAACCGAGAAATATGGTGAAGACATCAAGTTTTACGTCCGCGCCCGTCCCGGCTTAACCGGCGCCTGGCAGGTGTCCGGACGAAATGATGTGTCATACGAGGAAAGAGTCGTGCTCGATGTCCAGTATACGACGTCATGGACATTCGTTAACGATCTGTTGATTATTCTGCGGACCTTCAACGCGGTGCTCAAAGAGCGCGGCGCCTTATAGGAAATAAGGCCTGCGTTTCCCTGCGGCTTTACAAAACGTAATTGAGAAATTGACGCATTCTAAAGATGCATGTGGTATTTTCACGCCGTTTTGTTAACGACGCGGGATTTTCCGTATGCCCCTGCCGAACGCCATTTCGCTCTTACGCCAAAAATCGATCCCGGATGGATCAATTGGGCGATCAGCTGACGTTGCGCCGCTTCGCCATTCGCAACCGACAGGCGTAAGCGTTACGTCACAATCGGAAGCAATCGATCAAACCGAGCGCGGACCATTTGATTTTTCGTTTGCTCTTGGGGTTTCCCTATTGCTGTGGATATTGATTGCCATGACGGCGGCGCTCATAATGAACGGATAAAGCGGCGCTGCCGGCCAACTGGGATTCCGATCCAGAAATCAGTGATCCTGACACGTTGCAATTGTAAATTTCGGGTGCTTTGGTGAAAATCGTTCTGGTGAATGTACGCTACAGTCCCAATCTGGGTGACGGCGTAATCGCCGAGTGCCTGGAAGACGGCCTGAAAACGCGACTCCCAGGCGCGCAAGTTATTCATTGCGATCTGGCTGGTCGGAAATCCTATGGCGGCGGCCGCCGCTCTTTTCGTTCCTTCGCAATGAGAGTCCTTCCTGCGCTTCCAAATGCATTGCGAAGTCGACTGGCAGGCGTGGGGCTCGAATACCTTGTGCGAAGGCGATTATTGCCGCACTACGCTGCACAAATGGATGATGCGGACGCGGTAATTTTTGGCGGCGGCCAATTGCTGGCCGACGCCGACTTGAATTTTCCAATGAAAATTGCCGGCGCAGCGGCGCAAGCCCGTCAACAGAAGACACCGATCGCAATTTTCGCTGTCGGGGTTGGACGACGATGGTCATATGAAGGCGCAAACCTGTTTAAGGAAGCATTTGGCGGGTACGAATTATTTTTGGCGAGCGTACGTGATCCGTTGTCCGCAAAAAGATGGCGCCGACACTTCGCGGGCGCCGGGATTACATCACCCGGACAATGCGTTGATCCCGGCCTCCTCGCACAAAAAACATATGGCGACAGCGCGCGCCCCGAAGCGGGACCAGGCAGCCGCCCAACGATTGGCCTCTGCATTACGAATCCCAAGACCTTGAATGCGCATAGTGATCAACCGGAGGACGGCGATCCCTTCGCAGCGGACCATTTTTTGGCGATTGCAACTTCGCTTATCGAAAAAGATTTCGCGGTGCGCATATTCACAAATGGCGCCCCGGATGACGAGAGAATCGCGAACGATTGTTATGCGGGCTTGGTGAAAAAAGGATACGGCGAAGACCGGGTATCGCTGGCGCCGCAAAGCCTGACACCCGCGGAGCTTGTTCGCGTGATTACACTTTGTAATGCGGTGGTTTCGCACCGATTACATACGCATATCGTAGCATTTTCATATCAGATCCCGATTATCGGATTGTCGCTGAATATGAAGCTCGACCAATTTTTTGAAATGTCTGGCCGGTCAGAATTTCTGTTGCGCGAGACGCAGTTCAACCCGGATGTCGTCGCAGAACGCGTCGAAACCGCATTGTCTTCACCCCAATCACCGGAGACATACTCGGCGCTAGTCGCCCGAGCCGAGAGCGACCTGGACAATCTTGTCAAGGCCCTTACCGTTTACAAAAAAACGGACCCGGACGAACAAAAAAACGACGCCGCCGAAAATGACAAAGACGGTAACGCCCAATCTGCCGCCTAGGTGGGGAAGCCGCCCCATTTCTTTCGGACATCCATAACAAATACGCCATTGCAGAAATCGATGTGGTGACATCCCGCTAACCCAGGCGCGAAATTCGGTTCGATCCGCCGTACAAGCTTTTCCTCGTAGTGGGTCTCATCAATATGCGTGATTTCCATCAGGTTCGCGCCGTAACCGTAGGCGCCGTGGGCGTTGTATTGCGACACCCGAAATATGCGATTGTCATGAACAAAAACGCGGCCCCCACCGCGCGTCGTTCGCGAGTCAATCACCACCGGATTATTGGAATAGGCATTGATCGTTTTTAAATCGGGCCCATCGACCGCGAAGACATGTAATTCAGAGTTATGGTCGCCAAAGCGATCTACACAGATATTCGTGAACAAGCGCCATACCCCGTTGACCTCCGCGAGAACGCTATCTGCCGACTGACGTCCGTCAAGCGCTGTTGCATGGAGCGTCCACCGGTCCGGAAAATGCTCGCATCGCCACACTTCAATGCGCTTGGTCGCGTGGGTCTCCGGCATCATATAAAGCGCGTCGCCATGTTCGAATATGAAGGGATAGGACAGATGGTGCCGGGCGCGCATAGCCGGGCCAATATAATGAAATTCTCCGTTGCTTAGTTCTCCGGCGCCGATATGCCCCAACTGCGTGGCGTAATCATAATCTTCGAAAAAAACATAAGTCTTTCCATTGCGTTCCAAAAAGAACGGATCCGCCCAGTAACGGTTGCCTTGTGGTTCAATGATGTTTGCGGTGCTCGGATCAAAATTCAGAACATCGCCTTTTCCAAACGCCAGGGTCCACAAGCCAGGCCGCAGGCG
>JBCDAD010000081.1:0-7106 GCA_039186325.1 Pseudomonadota bacterium
GGTTGAGCGGTTTTTTGGTAAAATGAAGAATTTCAGACGCATCGCCACAAGATATGAAAAACGCGCTGAAAACTATCTCGCCATGTGCGAACTTGCTTCAGCACGCATCATAATACGTGATTTATGAGTCAAGCGCCTAGCAAAGCTTTCGGGGGTCTGATGGGAAAACCGCGCAAAGTGGAAATGACCATCGGCCTGGAGATGGACGCAACGCTTTTACCGGGACGTCCTGACACCGTGCGTCTTCCCGTTGATCCCACTGTCGGCGCGACAATTTATGTGCAGCCGGTCGGCGCTGATCTGGAGACGCCGGTTGACCTCAGTCTGACCGTCACGCCTGTGGTCAGGGGTGCGGTCGCCGGCGAGGCCGCGTGCCGCGTGCGTGCAAACCATGGGCGACTGCCTTGTTTTGTAAGGGCTGGAGACTACGCAGAAATAGAGGTCAGGCTTCAAAATCACGGCGCTCGTAAAGTCGCCGTGCTTGTGTTTGTCAGCGGCGACAAAACCAGTGTGGCGGCGGCCCTTGCGGCGCAATAGTCCACCTAACCGAAATGGTTATTCGACGCGCCGTGCCCTCGCGACTAGCTTGGACCCATGGCGTTTCGAAAAACACTTCTTTTCTGTTTTGCAGTGTCATTCTGCATTCTTGCCGCCGGTTGCACCTCGACGTCGACGCGCGCGTTTGTCGCTGAGGCTGATTTGCCAGGCGAGGGCGCCGCGAAGCAACCCATTGCGCGCGGATATCTTCGCAGAAGCGGTTGGCATGTGGGGTGCTTCACGCCTTCCAAGACGGATCTCGCCGGTAAAGTCCGAACGTTGCTATGCGCCGGAGATAATGATTGCTCCTACCCGCGGCGCGTCCAGAGCAAAAGCGGCGGTCCCGATACCGGGCGCGCCATCGAGGGAACACAACTCGCCCCCTCCCGCTAGGTTTTCCGGCGGGGAGGCATGAAGTTCACAAAACCCAAAACGCCCTTTCAGGTTGCGCTTGCAATCAATCTCATGGTCGCGGCGCTTGTCGCTGTCTTTGGCGGGTTCGCCGCTTTCATGGCGATCGATAGCATTGTGGAGCGAACGCTGAAAGAGGAGATACGCCGCGACATGGCGGTGCTCCGCGAGCGGGCGTCGGAACGCGCGATCTTGCCGGAAGCGGCGAGCATCACCGTCAACATCAGTCGCAGGATGTTTCAGGAAGAAGATACTGACAGTTATTCCGTATACTTGCTTGTGCGGAAAGACCGCACCGTCATTATCGGCAATGCGGTCCTGTGGCCCGACATTGCACCGCGCGATGCGTGGTGGGGGGAAGTTGACGGGCGAACGCTTGGCCTTTCTCCCGGCGCCATTCTAGTCCGCACCGAAAGTATCGACGGCGAGCTTGGCTTTCTTGTCGGGCGGCGCCTCACGGCGCGTCAGGCGCTCATCACGCGGTTTGTTCCGTCTCTGATTTTCGGCGTTGTGTTGCTGGGCGGGCTAAGCAGTGTATTGCTGATTTGGCTGCACAGCCGGTATCTACAGAGAGTGCGGGCGTATAATTCAGCGTTCCACGCCGTTGAAACGGGTGATCTCGCGGCGCGCATTCCAGCGGAATTGACCCGACTTCCAGGGGATGAACTCGCCGAGCTTGGAGGTAACGTGAACAAGGCTCTTGATGAGGTGCAGCGGCTGCTTGCGGGGCTCGATGCCTACAGTCAGGTAGCGGCGCATGAGCTTAACCTCGCCGTCTCTCATATGCGCGAGCGCTTTGTTGAACAAAAGGATGTGCGATCTGTTGAAGAAGCAGACAGGTTGCTCGATCTCGTATCGCATATTCTGGAGCTCGCGAAAATTGAAGCAACACCCGGTTTCGCCATGGAGCGCGCATCGTTGAAGGACGTCGTTCAATCGGTGCTTACGCTGTTTGGGGAAGCCTTTGAGGAAAAGGGCGTCGCCTTGCATCGCGCGGTGGATGCAGGAGATGCGGTTTTATTTTGTTCCAGGCCTCTCATCGAAAGTGCGATGGCGAACCTTTTGTCGAACGCGCTGAAGCATGCGCCAGTTGGAAGCCGCGTGACAGTGATGGTAAGCCGGCAGAAAGACCAGATCGTTCTGTCTATTCAGGACGAAGGGCCCGGTGTCGCTGATACGAATATTGAAACCCTCGCGCGCTTGGGCCGTCAGAGCCGCACCGGCGGAAACGGCTTCGGGTTAAGGCACGTTCAGGCGGTTGCAATCCGGCACGGCGCGCGTCTTGTACTGGAAAACACCTCGCCGGGCTTGAAAACGTCGCTCTTCTTCCGCCGGGCATAACAAGGATTGTCAGATGAATATCTGGCGGATCGTGTTATATCAAAAACTCCAAACGGGTTCGGCGAGCGTTATGAGCTAGCGCATGTCGTACAAAAGACACATGCGAAAACAAAGACCTGAAACACGTCGACTGTATCCCGTTAAATGAGACGTGCTTTAAATGCTGAAAATTAGTTCCGTCAGGCTTCGGGGAAGGCGCTTTAAAATGAAACTCCAACACCTCACAATCAAAGGCGCGGTCTTGGGCGGAATCTGGCTTCTGGCTTCGTGCGGTAACGCGGAGCCCAACCGTGCACAGCAGAATAAAACAGCGTATACGGAGTTCCAAACGACGAATAACGCCAATGTCTTTGTGGAGCCTGACCGGCTGGAAGGGGACGTCGTTCGCAATATTGACGCCGCCAAAGTCGTAAGATATCGGGTTGAAGACGCCATCAACGGCGTTGCGTTTCTCGATGAAACGATGGCGATTGCGGTCGCTCTGAATAAAGATGTTCTCCTTCTTGATGGCGCATCGGGAGATGAGCAGTTTCGTTTTGAACCTTGCCGGTCCTGCAGCAATGTGCATATCAAGCGGTCCGACGACGGTCGGGAGATTGTCATGCCCAGCCGGGCGAGGGACGGCGGCGGCGCCTACGATTTGAAAACCGGCGCGAAGCTGCGTGATCTGACCGGGCCTGATTACCGCGCCGCCTATACGCCGGACGGGAGCCACGTTCTTTCTGTGCTGGACCGTCAAGCTGTTATCGAAAGCCGCGACTCGGCGGCGCCTGTCTGGAACTCGGGCGTTAGCGATGTTGGCGCGCTCGGTTATGCACCCGATGGTTCACGCTTTGTGATTGCTGCGGACGATGGCGATGGACCGCTCTCTGGCGGGAAGGTCCTTATATATAACGCCGAAACGAGAGATATTGAGACACGGATCGATTACGCACGGGCGACATTCAATCATCTGGCTATTACGCCGGATAGCCGGCGTTTGATCCTGGGCTCTTACAAAGACCGCGTGCTCGTTTGGCGACTTGATGAACAAAAACCTCACTGCCGGTTCAACAGCGACGCCAAAGGGCGCGGTCTACGTGCTCTTAAGCTGAGTCCGGATGGACATCTGATTGCAACAGGTGGAGGAACAAACAATTGGGGGTATGTCAGGGTATGGGATGCAGAAACATGCGAACTGCGCGCGGAAGTGAATTTCAAGGGACGTGTCAGCGGCCTTAGTTTTCATCCGACGAGACCAAGTCTTGCGGCGGGGGCGTGGAGCGGAGAGCTCGCCATCGTCGATCTGGAAAAATTGCTGCCATAACGCTTACAAACGCGAAAATTTGTAATGGCTGACGTTGTCAAACGGGATGAACTGCGAGGCGTTGAAGATGACGGAAGAGCAAGACGAAGAAATAGAAAACGCGTCTGCGATGGGGCAGGCATATCAGGTGATCGGCGTTCTCGCGCACAAGGCTGGTCTCTTCGACCATCCCGACGTACAGCGCGCATTGGACTATTTTTCAAGAAATCAGTATCGTGAGGATTTTTTACCTTTTTCCATTCGCGATTTATCGCCGGACAAGTAGAAACACCAGTCAGATGCGGGGTTTTCTTCGATATCGCATTGGCGGAACAGAGCAGCAAGGGAGGAGCGGCGCGTGCAGCCACATTACTTCAAACAGATCAATCGTGGCGGGCGGCCTGTTTTGCGGATGCGCCCGGCGTGGACATCTTATTGGGGGAGTATGATCGTCGCTCTGTTGGTCGCGGTGATTTGGTTTTTTCAGCGAGAGCTGTTTAACGAAATTACGAGCGGTCTCAGGATGCCGGCCAGTCTCGCCGGGATTGGACTGATAATCGGCCTTGCACCTATCGCGTTCCGTGTTCTCTATCATCGCTATACGCATTCTTACGAAATTGAGGGTAATCAAAAACTGCGCATCACCGCAGGTTTTATCGCGCGCCATAAGCGTGAGTTTACGTTGAGCGATAAAGTCCAGACCGATGTGAGCCAGTCGATTATCGCGCGTCTCTTGAACTTCGGCACAATCGCCTTCTGGACCGGTGATGATCGAAGCCGGCTGGAATGGCGGAATGCGCCGGACCCGGACCGGATTGTCGCCTTTCTTGATCATGTAAAAAAGAGCGCTGACGTTGACCAAAAACCGCAGTTTGAAGACGCGCCTCAACACAATAATGTCGCGCCAGCGCCGCGGCGGTCTATAGAGGTGCCTACTTTGAAGGAAGCGAAATCAACGCACGCTACTCATTTCGGTCGGGGAAGTGAGGCGTTTTTCAAGCCTTCCGCCGAGATGATCGCAAAGCGTATTCAAACGCCATTTGGCGCCTATACGGATAATGACGACGGCACCGTTTCCGATCATCAGAATAGGTTAATGTTTATCCGTGCGCCCTGGGGCATGGTCTGGAACGGCGACCGATTTGTCGGAGAACCGATTGCCCTCAACTGGGGGGAGGCTGTGAGACAATTCGGGCGCGGTGTTGATGTGGGCTACAAGGTTGGCGGCACGATGGCGCAGATGGGCGAGGAAAAGCGAAACGCCGCCGCTTTCAAGAACGGGTATGAGTCCGGGCGGTGCCAAATTGAGTTTGCAGGTTTCACGGACTGGCGGCTGCCCACGGCGGATGAATTCGATCGGATGTCGCCATATTGTCATCGGTTTGAAAGCGGTGTTTCGGGGGCTGATACAGCGCTGACGCCAGATGAGCAGAGCGACTGGGGCTGGCGCGGACCATTCAGCCGTGCGGTTTTTGAGCGCTTATATCCCGAGTTTTCCGCTATGCACGAGCATGCCTGGACAGCGACCGGGCTCGGTGGCGGTCTCGCCTGGGCTTTTGATGGCGGCCTGCCGGTTGGCGATTTTAAAGTCCAGGAGACAAGGCCCGTCATATTCGTTCGTAATATTCGTCATACGGATATTCCCGCTGCAACGACTGTTGATGAGAAAATTCCCTCGGCGTCATGATGCGGCGACGCTGCTTTGCCATCCTCAGGCTCGTCAGGCGATCAATTTCCTAAGCACCGCCAGTTTGTTGTGAGCGGTTTCTATGTCGTTTCGCGGCGCCGCCATCCGCAGGTCGCGCAGATGGGCGAGGGAATCGATAAGCGCGGGCAATGGCGGTCCGCTCGCGGTGATTTGCTTAAGATGCTTCTCGTCAGCGCTGTCCGCCGGCTTTTCGATGTATTTTCGCACCAGCATATTGTGATGCTGCGCAGCGGTGCGGCCATGTGCGTCACACACTTCGAGAAACAGGCGACAGTTTGTTTGAAACCATTCTTTATCGGCGCTTTTTTCTGTAGCGTCGACAAACTCGTCAAGCAGCGGCTTCATGCCGAGGCATTGGCGTAATCCCTTTTGGTCGTCCGGCATCATGAAAAGGATCTTTTCTTCGAGGAGCTGTGCGTAGTGCGGATCGTTGCCACGGCAAAGCCCGAGAAGAAGATCAATCTGATTGATTTCGGCGAAATCGCCGGCGTTTGCGCCTCGATAGATGTCTTTTCCGACGCGGTAGGGTTTAAAATACGGCCTTACGCAAAAGAAAAACCGATCAACGTCCATCTTGTCGAAAAGCGTTTTGTTGTAAAAGGTGACTTTCTCAAGCGCCGCTTTTGCGTCTTCGAGCATTAACGCCGTCGCCGATGCAGAAACGCCCATGGCGGGGATATGCATCAACGCCTCGCCGGCGCGTTTGTAATTTAAAATACTGAAAAGGTTATACGAATTAAAAAGGCGTTCGTCTTCCAGGCTCGTGAAGCTTTTTTGGACGCCATCAATAGCGCGATTGTGGGTTGTCAAATGCGCCGTCGCAAAACGCGGCGTCACGCCGATCGATGCCGCGATATGCATGCCCAGCGCGGAGCATTCCTTAAAGGGCGACGCGTTTTCGCGGTCGGGATTGGTCAGCTCGTGACGGCGCAACGCGCCCAGAAACAACCCCAGATTTCCAAGCACGTCGAACGCGGAATCGAAACGCCGATCAGTGTTGCCCTCGCGCACGAGCGGTTTGATCAGATCCTGCCCTTCCTGCGAGAGGGCGGCCTTGATAGCGTCGCCGACGCCGTCGATTTGCGCGCGGTCATCCTGTGCGAAATAGAGTTCCTCTAAGGCGGTGTTCAACTCGACGAAACTTGAGCGAATCCACCGATCAAAGCGTTCTGCCGCGTTGCTCAACGTTACATTCCTCCAAAAAACATGGGGCGAGGCGCCTAGTCTATAACGCTAATATCGTTCACCCATTGGCTTCACCGGTGTATGAGCGCCAGCCATATCGCTTCCGCAATTTATATCAAATTGGGTCTTTTTGGTTTGGTCCCTTCGGCGAGGAAAACGGGAAGGTGTAACAGTTTGGATTTGTTGGGCCGCGCATGCAAGATCTGTGCGAAGGTGGTGTGCGTTGATTTTGCGTTTTTTCGGAAATTTTTCGGCCTATTTTTCTTTGTTGGTTGACGGTTTGGGCGCGGGCGGGGCGGGCGTTTTGTCGGCGCCGGTCTTGTGCGCATGGTGTTTTCGCAAAGAGGCGTTTGCTTGCGCGTTTTGGTTTGGTCTTTACTTTGTCTGGCCTGAGGTTTTGTCGGGTCTGTGGATTTTCGGTGTTTTTCTTTCATTATTAAGTTGCTGAGTAGTCGGCAGAAAAACTCGGTTAAAAAAATAAAAACAAAAATATTACTTTCCTTTTATTTGAATAACTGGAATAAGAGTTCCGCCAATGGTGGGAACAGTGTGCGGCGTAAAACGACGGGTATTGGCAGTATTATTGCATGAAAACCAAGCATAGTTTCGTGTGATAATCGCTTTTTTTATCTTCTTTTA
>JBCDAD010000082.1:0-7008 GCA_039186325.1 Pseudomonadota bacterium
GAGAACATCGCCAGCCGGGGTTACGATATCGAATTGGGTCTGGTTTTCATCTTCGAAAAAGACACTGGACTTGTATGTATAGGTCGGCGTGACGAAAAATCGCCCAATCGGGCTCGCGCGCTCATAATTAAAGCCAACCGAGAGAGAATGGTCCGGCGACAGACGAAAGCGGTTGCCGCCGAATTCCTGCGCCGACCCGTCCGGGCCGACTTCGTCAAAGCGGCCGTGATTATAACCGTAGGTTAAAAACACCGAGAGCCCGTCATGCGCTTGCGCATTAACGCCCAGTTCAACGCCATAAGCCTCTGCGGTCCCGCCATTCAGGATATCAAAATTGGGCGGTTCTCCGGGGCCCGCCACATTCACGCCGGTTTGAAAATTGGTGTAATCGTAAAAATACGCAGCAAGATCGGCTTTTACGCGATTGCCCCAGAATGCGCCCTTGGCGCCGATCTCATAGCTTGAGACCGTTTCCGCCGGGACGATTTCGAACTCGCCATCGACGACATTGTTGCCGGTCGGCATGCCGTCGGCGCCGATCTCCGGCACTTGTCCAAATTCATCCTGGATGACTTGCGGCCGGCGCCCTCGCGAATAGTTGAAGTAAACAAATTTGCCGTCGTCGAATTCATAGTTGAGGACCGCCCGCCAGACAAATCCGCCAAACCGTTTTTGCAAACCCGCCTGATCATCGGAAGAGCGCACCGTTCCCGTTTCAGCGACGATAAGGCCGGGCATACCGATGATGCTGGCGGTCTGCGGATTGGGATCGCTGACTGTCGTAAAGAACTGCGTCTCTTTTCGGTCATTCGTATACCGACCGCCAAGCGTCAACGTCAGCCGGTCCGTGATATCAAACGCTGTCTCGGCGAAAACATCGAATGAGGAATTATCTGCGGCGTTAAACACAGTTTCCGTCTGATAGACGCCGGGTGTTACGCCTTCAAATTGCGGCAGGACCGTTCCAAGCGCGGCGATTTCTGTCGCGACCGCCAAGGGCTCGCCAGCCAGATAGGCGCGGGCGAGGGGCAGGAGGAAATCGGGGCTGGTCAGGGTCGAGATCCCGTTCTCCGGCGGCGTACCCGTTCCGAGTGAGCCAAAAAGGCCGGAGACAGAAATCACATCGAGACCGAGGGGCGTTAACTGTTGTCCTTCCTCAAGGAAGAGACCGCCGCCGAAAAAGCCGCGAAACCGGCCGCCCGGATTATAGCTGAAACGAAAATCAGCGCTCCATTGTTCCGCTGTCGAATCTTCGGCGAAAGCGAAAATTTCAAAAGCGGATCCGTCCGGATCAAAAATGTCCAGGCTGCTAAATTCACGGTAGGCCGTGGTTGAAGTGAGGCCCCAGCTGTCGTTGATTTTCCAGTCGATAATCGCTGTTACGTCGAAGATATCCCGGTCGACGCCCAACGCATCGGCGTCCAAAAATCCGCCAAACGTGCTGAGCGTCGCAAATGTCTGGGGATCAGTATCGCCGCCCAGGGCCGGTATAACACCGGACTGAAACGCAGTGCCGGGCGGCTCGTCATGGGTGTAATTGGCGATCAGATCAATCGTGATGTTATCGGTTGGCCGGGCCCGCAAAGACCCGCGCAGGGTTAATGTATCGACCCCATTGAGATCGCGTTCCAGCGGGTTATCGATATAGCCGGCCCGGCGATTAAAAGAGCCAGCGGCGCGGAAAGCGAGTGCGTCATCGATGATCGGTATATTGATGAAACCCTCATAGCGTTGTTCGTCAAAATTGCCGGTCCCGGCGAAGACTTTCCCGGCGAATGCATTTTGGGGTTTGTTGGTGATAATATGCACCGCGCCGATTTCCGCCGAACGCCCGAAAAGCGTGCCCTGCGGGCCTTTCAGGACCTCAACGCGCTCCACATCCAATAAACGGATGAGAGACCCTCGCGAGCGGGCGATCGACACGCCGTTCTGGAATACTGAAACTCGCGGTTCAATATTGGATGCGCCGCTGGATGAGGTAATGCCGCGAATGACAAATCCCGGATTGTTGACGCTTTGCTCCTGGACAATCAGCCCGGGAACAAAATTCGCAAGCTCACTGAATTCGTCAACACCGAGCTGGTCCAGCGCGTCATTGTCGTAAGCGGTGATAGCGATCGGCACTTCCAGAATGTTTTGTTGTCGGAATTGCGCGGTGACGACGATGACGTCATCGGGGGTGTCGCCGGGGACGTTGCTCGCATCTGCGTCGGATTGCGCAAGCGCTGGGCCGACCACGATTGCAGCGGCGATGCTGTATGCGAACACTCTATTGCGACGGGACATCGGTCTCTCATCAACACGAACGTGATTGAGTATATCCGGGTTTGCCTGAAGCGCCATCGCCGTTGCCTGAAAGGCGTGGGTGTGGTTGCGTATTGTACGGCGTGTGTAGCGCTGAGACCGCACTCGCCGCCGCAATGCGCGCATTTCTATCTTCAATCGGCGCGCAGCACAGCTTTCGCGCGGCGAACGCCGGTTTTCCTTAAAGGCCGCTCAATCCGTCGATAGGTAAAGTCCGCCGCAATAATTATCGCCAGAATGATAAAAAAGACCGTCACAAATTTATGCGCTGGACGATTTAGCACATCCATGCCGACAGCCTTTGTTAACCCTAAACAAAGATAAATGACAGGGAGATGGCATAAGTACATAGCGTAGGAACGTGCGCCAGTCCAAATTATGATGTCGCGCCAACGCCCAGGGCGTTCGATATAGTTTCGATCATACGACGCAAAAAAAACAAGCACTGCGCAAAAAAGCGCAACAAAGTTTAGTCCGCTTGAGTAACTGAATCCAATTGCTTCACGAACCGGTGATGCGTTCACAGTGACAATAGCGAACGCTATAGCGCCAACGACAATATTTCGGAAGAAAGGCCGTTCCAAAAATCTTGGCTCAATTTTTTCGTACACCGAGTGCTCACGCAATACACCGAGTAAAACGCCCAACGCTAAGCCTTCAGACCGAAACCAGATTGCCTGAAACGATCGATCGAAAAATATTTGTATAACAATGACGAAGAGCAATACCGATACTAAGAATTTACGTGTACTGTTCACCAATAAAATGACAGGAAGAATAATGTAGAATTGTTCCTCTAGAGATAAGCTCCAGTAGATTGCTGCCGGACCGACGTCCTCTATATGCCGCCCGATATGGTAATTCATAAACTGAAAAATTACGCTTACGGCTGTTTCACTTAAATTCTGAGAGTTTATCCAATACCCGGTTTGCGGAAAAAGTAGTGAACAAAAAACAACTACAGCCAACCAAAGCCATGCTGCTGGAAAAAGCCGAGAAATACGACGTATCCAGAAAGAGTATGAAACGCGCAAGCGCGACGGGAAGTCCTGAGCCTTGTCCATTAGAGGTAAGAGGCTGCGTGAGATAACAAATCCAGAAATGACGAAGAATAGATCGACGCCGACGCCGAGACGCAAATAAGGTGTTATTGGCGTTTGGAATAGTGGGAACAGGTCGTGTGCAAAATGAAGGTGCCAAATTACGACCCAGATAATCGCCCAGCCGCGCAGGACTTCGATATCTGCAATCCGCCCGTTGCGGGTATGCGCCGTCCAACCAGCCGAGCCGATCATGGGTTCGGGTTCCCCGCGGCGAGTTTTGGGCGCGCTACGGCGAACCAACGTGGCGCTTTGGCGCGTCCATAGACGTTGAACGGCTGTTCGATATGTTTGAAATTCAGATGCGAACAGAAAAAAGCAAGAGGGACCGCGATTATAACGGTTAGGATATGCCGGCCCGGCTGTAGGAGGTCGTCGTCAAGACCCATGCGCGTGATAATTTCCGCCGACGCATAAAGCGCCGGTATATGACAGAGATAAAGCGCGTATGATCGCGCGCCGATCCAATTCAGCGTCGCTTTGAGCCGCCGGCCGCGTGATAATATATCCAGGTCCATGCTCGCGAAAAAGACGGCGATGAGCGCCGCGAGGGCGACGAGGTTATAACTTCGCGACGGCGAAATCGTGAAAAATTCTTGGAAACCGCTCGACGCAAAAATGGCGACCCCGGCAAGCGCCGTGATGATTATCGGACAAGCGGGAAGCTGCCAACGGCGAGCAACTCTAACTGCCGATTGGTACAAAGTGCTCCGGGCGAAAACCGCGAGACCAACGCCGAACGCTAATCCTTCCCAACGAAACACTATGCCGAGAATTCCACGGTTAACAAGAAACGTCCAAGCGACCAATGCGGCGCAGAATAAAGCCAGAAATCGCAGGCGGATTACGAGCAACATCGCAATTGGCAGGATCAGATAAAATTGCTCTTCTAAAGACAAACTCCAGTAGGGAAACGAAGCGCCGAACGGGTCTTGCATGAAATGCGTGGCGAATCGGTAGTTGGCGTAATGAAGAACGACGCTGAGAGACGCCCACATATTGGTTTCGACCGATTGCCAAAGATCGGGGCGTATCGTGAAGCTGGCGCAAAGGAGAATGATCGAGAGCCATAGCCAGACCGACGGAAACAATCGAAAGACGCGCCGC
This sequence comes from Pseudomonadota bacterium, assembly GCA_039186325.1. GTDB lineage: Bacteria > Pseudomonadota > Alphaproteobacteria > Caulobacterales > Parvularculaceae > Hyphococcus. Next base: position 4,512 of record JBCDAD010000082.1, read on the forward strand.
GTCCAAAACTGATACGCGATACGGCGGCGATTGCGCCCGCCTTCAACGCCGAGGAGGCTCGCGAACAGGCTGCGCGCGACGACGAAGCCGGATATCACGAAAAACAGGTCAACGCCGACGCCGAGATTGAACCAATGCGAAAAGCTTGGCGGCGTTATTGCGCCATAACCAGGCGCGCGATGATAATGCCAGATCATGACGAAGACGATTGCAATGGCGCGCAGCGCCTCGATATCGTCAATTCGTCCCTTTTCGCCTCGTCGCGACGTCACAGGATCAGGCGGCGGGTTTACGGGCGATAATGGATTGGGACTTGGCGATATGCTGGTCAAGCGTGTGCTTGGTCGCCGGTCCTTTTTCGTGATCCAGCAGATGCTTCCACAATTTCGCCCATTTCAATTCGAGTTCCGGATCATTAAACCATTTCAATAACCATTCGAATACGGCGTAAAATCCTCGAAACTGATGATTGATGATTTCAAGGCCTGAGGCGGCCACCAAATCATGAAACTCGTCGCGTTCGAAAATACGAATGTGATTGGGTTTTTGAAAATATTGCGGCGGGGCGAGCGGCGTTTGAAGGATTTCGTTGAGCGTGTCAGGCACGGAGATCAGATAGAGGCTTCCCGGCTTACCAATGCGGACGAGTTCTTCCATAACCTGCTTGGGGTCGTCCACATGCTCAAGAACCTCCGTGCAGATGACTTTGTCGGCATATTCCGATTCAATGTCGAGATTTTCTCCTGTCGTGAGAACGCCGCGGATTGGGCATTGCGCAACTTGTCGAATATGATCGCCCGCGGCCGCAAGCGAATGTTCGTCGAGATCGCAATAAATAACTTCTCCGGCCAGAACCGAAACAAATCGGGAGAAGCCGCCATTGCCGCATCCAACGTCGACGACGCGATCGGTTTTTTCAATCCGAAACCCTGGCGCGACGGATTGGGTTTCATAGTCGATCCAGCCGCTCTGCGTATGATCAAATAAGCCGATCCCCAAAATCATCAGATTTTCCCGGTCGCGCCGCGCATCGATGTTGGGCGCAATCTCTTTTACATTCGGCTCGTTGAGCACGGTGCGAATTTGTTCGACACCATGCGCGAGTGAAAATATCTCTCGAGAATTGTCAATGGCGTAGCGGCGAAGTTGCCGATACCCCTCGGGCGCGGTTTTAGCGATGTGGAATGCGTTTTTCAGAACTTCTGCGACAGGCTTTTCGGTCGATGCCGCCAGCGGGTAACGCGGTGATAGTCGGAATGCGCTTGTATATTGAGCGGGCGTTATGACAGGCATCTGCGCGGCCATATGCGCTGTTGCCCAATAGATATCGGAGAGGTCGTCCGCCGTGATATAAAACGTTGCGGGCGCAAGGCTAACTGACGGGTTCTCCGGTCTGTCCGCCGCATCAGAAAAGACAATCCGGCAGGCGAATCGATCAAGCGGTTCAATGATGCTGATTAACTGCGGCCGCAATGCGTCTTTTTTGTCAATATTCGCCGGATCGCCGGTTAAACTGATATGCAGAGTCGCGCCGTCATTATGCCGAAACGCTTCAAGGAACGTCGTGAGGAAGGGCGACAGGCGGCCGCTAATGTCGCTGACATCCATGGCGGATGCGAATATCACGCCGTTTATTCGAAGCGTTTCGTCGGCATGTGCGCCCCGAGAGTCAAATAATAAATCTTTACCCGGAATACTAAGCGTTTTCTCCACGTCAGAATCAATGCCGCGAAAAGCTGCGACTGCGGGGGCGTTCCATAAGGGCCAGGTAAGCCGCCGCAACTTTGCATGGGTTTTGTCAGCGGGCGGTGTTTCATGAAACTGGCTGACCGGTTCATCGAGCGACAAAGGCCAGCCAATTGGACGCGCCCGGCCAATGGCGAGATCGCCCAGATCGCCGACAGAAAGAACAGCGATCGCGTTCGATAGTGCAGCGGCGTCATCGGCGTCTTTTGGCATGACGACAGGCAGAATAGGGGCGGCTGTTCCGACGGCCTTCGCGCTTTCAATTCCGAAAGGAACAATCAGCGCACTTTCCTCCCCGAGGGTGAACTCTGCGCGTTTTTCTAATTGATCGGCATCGTCCACCAGATCGATATCGCCTATATCGTCAAAAGCGCCTTTTAAACACTCTCGTAATCGGAGCGCACGCGCCCGCGCGCCGGGCGCGATGCGCCGATCCACAAAAAGCAAAAACATACGTTATCCCTGCTGCCGCATATCCGACGATCGCTCAGCGGCGGATGGTTTTAATTTCTCAATATGCTGATGATAGAATTCAGCGAAAGCCGTTTTTGACGCCTCAAGCGAGCAATGGCGCTTCAGCCGGTTCACGGCCGCTTCGCCCATGCGGGCGTAGCGTTCCGGATCGTTTTTCGCGATATCGTAGCTTTCGCGATAGGCCTCCACGAGACTCATCCAGTCCGGTTTGAAATGCATGCACCGGAGCGCTCGGCGCGGATCATGTTGCCAATGGGTAAGTTGGGGGCGCGTATCA
>JBCDAD010000083.1:0-6752 GCA_039186325.1 Pseudomonadota bacterium
CCGGACAACGCCGAGAGTTGCCCGACATGGCCGATGTGGCTGAAAGCCGCCGGCGTTTGTCACAAAGCCGGCGCGCGCGGACCGAAATTCAACCAATCAAGCCTTGTAATTGAGGCGGCTGTTGCAGGAAAAGGCGTCGCGCTGGCGAAAGCAAAACTTGCATTGGCAGATCTCGAAGCCTCCCGGTTGGTCATCCCGTTTGATTTCACGACGCCGGCCGATTTTGGCTACTACATCGTGCATCCATTGGCGAAACGCACGTCTGTTGCGGTTACCGCGTTCAAAGAGTGGCTTCACGCCGAGGCGAAAACGTCGATTTCGCCAAATGCTGAACCGCTGGCGGCGGCCCAATAATCATCCATATTGATTTGTATAAGGCTAAATCTCTGAAGCAAACACGCCCGCGCCGGAATTTGGGGGAGAGCGGCGCGGGCGCTTGCTTGGCAACCTGTTGGGGGAGAGAGAGGCTGCTTTCGCTTGATTTCATTTGATGGCGCCGAAGCATTTTTGCAACTGGCAAATGTTTAAGAAACCGTCACATCAACCCGATGTGATGTCTGTCTGTCGCATCCCGTCAACCAACACTGGTTTCACCAGCCTCGTTACCGGAATAACCGAGACCTTCAAGCGCACCCGCCAGCGCATCGAATATCAGCAATGTCGATGCGTGGCGTTGCGGATAGTCTTTAATCGGTTCAAGCATCGCGAGCGCTTCCCACCCCGCCAGATCAGGCGGCCCGCCGCCGTTTTCCAGCATAGCGCGCATTTGCCGGCGTAATTCGAATACGGCATCTATCCGTGTTCCAATAATCCGCTCAGCAACGATTGACGCAGCCGCCTGCCCCAGCGCACACGCGCGCGCTTCCATCCCAAAATCACTAATGGCGCCATTTTCGAGCTTGATGTCCACGACGACTTCAGAACCACAAACACGGCTTGATTTCGTCGATGAGCCATGCGCATCGGCAAGACGGCGGGCTGCCGGGATCGACGCCGCCGCCTCCAGAATTCCGCCTGCATAGAGATCGCTTAACATACCGCCTATGTGGTGCGCTGATTACGCCAAATCAAACAGTAATATTTCGCTGTCCGCTAGTGCTTTTGCGGCAAGCGACGGCTCATCGATAATTCTCGCTCCATCGCCCGCGTGCAAAATAGATCCTCCGGGCAGTTCGATACCGCCTTTGGCGACTTGCAGCCAGCCGAACCGGCCCGCTTCAAAGGCGTGATGAAATTTTTCGCCAGCCGCCGCCTTTCCAACGAGCAGATCGGCGTCTTGGTTGATCTGGATAGACTTGTCGCGGCCTGTCTTCGACGCCACCAATTCAAAAGCGCCGTCATTGGCCCCGTTCAGTTTGCGCTCCTCATAGCGCGGCGCCAGCCCGTTTGCATCTGGTAGAATCCATATCTGATAAAGATGCAACAGATCCTTCTCAGACGCATTCATCTCGCTATGGGTTACGCCGCGTCCGGCGCTCATATATTGCACCATACCCGGCCTGATAACACCGCCGCCACCTGTCGAATCCTGGTGTCTGACCGCGCCCTCAAGAACATATGTGATGATCTCCATGTCTTTGTGCCCATGCGGCGCAAACCCCGCGCCAGGATTAATGCGGTCTTCATTAATCACACGGAGCGAGCGAAAACCCATTTGCTCCGGATGATGATAATGCGCAAACGAAAATGTGTGGCGGGCGTCAAGCCAGCCATGATTACCGTGTCCGCGATCGGCGTTTTTGCGAATACTGATCATAACGCACTCCTTTGCGCCGTTGTCAGCCGAATTGCTGCAGCGGGCGTCCTGTTTATGTGTTGAGGATCACAGAGAGATAGTGCGCGAATGGCAGAATTAAATATGCGCCGATGGCGCGCGGTGTCACGAATGTGTGAAAAGGGAATGCACTACAGACGGCGCCAGGTCGCGCCGTTTGGACCATCCTCAATGGCGATCCCCTGCGCAGCGAGTGCATCGCGAATGCGATCGGCCTCCCCATAGTCTTTTCTAACTTTCGCCGCCGCACGATCAGCAAGGAGCGCTTCTATATCTTCCGCCGATGGGCCGTCCGCATCTTGCCCTTGAAACCATTCCGAAGGATCAATTTGAAAAAAGCCCATGAGACGTCCTGCCCCGCGCAATTGCGCGACCGCCTGCATATCGCCAGCACCCGCTTTATCTCGTAATTCATGCAGCACGGAATAGGCGAGCGGCGTATTCAGATCGTCATGGAGGGCGGCGATAAACGTCTCGGGCGCAGCCTCCGTTGCATCGGATATTGAAAGCGCACGATAAAATTTGTCGAGCTGCGTTTTGGACTGCTTAAGCAACGCATCGCTCCACTCTAACGGTTGGCGATAATGCGCCGATAAGAGCGCCCAGCGGATCGCTTCACCAGGCCATTCTCGCAACAGGTCATGGGGCAAGACAATATTCCCAAGCGACTTGGACATTTTGTCAGATCCCATACGGAGGAAGCCATTGTGCACCCAATAACGCGCTAACGGGGCGCCATTGTGGACGCACGCTGATTGGGCGATCTCATTCTCATGATGTGGGAAACGCAGATCCTGCCCGCCGCCGTGAATATCGATTGTCTCTCCAAGTTGTCGCCGGATCATCGCCGAACATTCAAGGTGCCATCCGGGTCTGCCACGGCCCCAGGGACTTTCCCAGCCGGGTTCATCATTTGCGCTTGGTTTCCATAGCACGAAGTCCGACGGGCTTTTCTTATACGGGGCGACTTCGACGCGGGCGCCAGCGATCATGTCTTTTTGGCTGACCTTGCTGAGGGCGCCATAATCCGGAAACGCATCAACTGAAAAAAGGACATGTCCTTCGGCCGCGTAGGCGGCGCCATTGCTGATCATCTCCTCGATCATCTCAATCATCGCGTCGATATGCGAGGTCGCCGTCGGCTCAATGGTGGGTTGCAGGACGCCAAGCGCCGCCATGTCCTCGCGATAATGCACCGTGTATTTCGTTGTGATCCGGTCAATCGAATCACCCGTTTCCCGCGCGGCGGCGATGATTTTGTCGTCGATATCAGTGAGGTTTCGCGCATAGGCGACCTGGTCCACGCCGAAATCGTGACGCAAAACGCGAAAGAGGAGATCAAACGCGACAGCCGCACGTGCGTTACCAATATGGGCGTGATTATACACTGTCGGCCCACACACATAGAGCGTCACGCGTTTGGGATCTGCGGGAACAAAAGGACGCTTTTTTTGCGCCATTGTGTCATAGAGCGAAAGAGGCATTCGGTGTTCCCGGCACTCAAGGGCGATAAACGCGCTTTGCTAACGCCAGCCTTGGACCGGCGCAAGCGCCAGTGCTATGGCGGGAGACTGACGAATGAGTAAGACGCGCCCGCCGGCACAGGCTGCGGGTCAGGAGTTGTCCGTTCATGACTAAAACCAGGCCATGGCCGTCGCAGGAATCACTGGATGAGCCTATCGAAGAGACGAGTATATTTGCGCCGCGCTTTGACGAGAAAGGTCTGATTCCAGCCGTAGCGATCGATCACCAGACCGGAAAAATCTTGATGCTGGCGTATATGAACGCAGAAGCATTGGCGAAAACGCTTGAAACGGGTGACGCGCACTATTGGTCTCGATCACGTCAATCCCTTTGGCGGAAGGGCGAAACATCCGGCGCCACGCAACGCGTTGTAGAAGTCAGAACCGATTGTGATCAGGATGCGATTGAGCTCGTTGTTGAGCAAGAAGGCCCTGCCTGCCACACCAAACGCCCGCGATGTTTTTATCGGCGGGTCGACCAAAACGGCGAATTGGTTATTTGCGACGAACCAGTCTGCAAAGGGTCACATTGAATCGCCAGGGTCAGCTCGACATCTTTAACGCGGCGATCTCTTCATACACAACGCTGTCTCCGCGCTGTTCAAATCCAAATGTATAAAGAAGATCGCGCAATGCGGGGTCATTTAGTTCGGCGTCAACAGCCAGTTGATACCGGCTGCCCGACAACACCGCGATATTAAGAGAAACCCGCCCCGCTTTTTCGTCAACGCCAGACAGCGCCAATGAAAGATTGCCGTCACGGCATGCAAGTTCGCCAACCAGGTCAATGGGCGGCAAGCCCATATGAGCGGCCGGGGCCCGCAGGATATCCGCCTGCACATCGCCTACCGCAGATTCGCATCGACCAGACGCCTTCAGGGCGACCGAAGCGTCTTTAACGACGACATTTCCTGACACTTGAACGCCAGCCAGCGCATATCGCTCCAACAAAGCAGAGCCAACCACGAGTTCGCGAATATCCAGCAACATCAATCCGGAACGCCCACGCGCCGCTGACACGCTTGCGCTTAATGTTGAAGAGGTTGTTGTGAAATCGTAACCGACAGCGCCGCGCATAAGTAAGCTCGGTTTAAACTGTCCCTGAACATCGCCGATATAATGGCGCCCTTGCGTGAGGCCGCGAATTTTCGGGCGCCAGACTGTCCCTTCAATCGATGAAAAGTTAACGCCGGGCGCCGCGTTGAAGACCGCCGACCGAAATACGGACGCCGGTGTTCCGATCACCAGCGCGATCAAAAAAAGCGCGCCGCCAAACGCCGCCAATCGGACATTCCGAATAAACATAGGCGAAAAATTGCTCATAACACCTGAAATAACATATTAACGACGCTGGAGAATTCCAGCGAAGCGGCGGCGTGGCGGGTATTTTTAACAGTGCTCGCCAAAGGCCGAACCGCCGCTTGGGCAAGTTCTCACCGCAGGCGTGAGGAGAGATTGGTGGAAGGAACGAGAATTCTCGATATCTCGTTACTATGCGCCTAAAATTTTGCTGTTAGGCTTGCTGACAGATCTCGGCCCCTTTCATAAGTGTTGAAATCCGTCCGACCAACAGCGTCACTGATCTGGAATTCCTGGTGACGTGTGCCGAGAAGGTTCCGCGCCGACAGGCCGATCGTAAAATCAGTACCCAAAACATTGACGTCATGTCGGAAGTTCACGTCAAGCTGAACGCCGGGCTTTTCGATCACGTCCGGAATTTGGCCGGCGGCGCCGAGCAATCCGCCGCGCTGGATGATGCGTTCATCAACCCAACCCAGAAGGATCGTCAACTGATCGTCTTCATCTTCCCAACCAAATTGTGCGTTGACGATATGCTTCGGCGTACCGACTAGCGGTGCGCCATCAAGAAACGCCGCATCGTCCGGCGTTCCGGAGAAGGTGATGATCTCATCGCCGGTGCTCGCATTGACCTCTGATTCGGTGAATGTGTAGTTCACCGAAAAGAGCCAATCGCGGCGATCAAACCAGTCGGTAAAGCTCATGCCAAAGCGCGTGCGATACTCAAACTCAGCGCCGTAGAGCTCCGCCTCGGGCGCATTGATAAAGGTCGAGTTGAAGTTTCCGGTCGATGTCTGGAATGTATATTCCTCGATCGGATTATCGATCTGCTTGTAAAAGCCCGCGAGGGTGATGAACTGGTTCGAGCCAAGATAATACTCATATCGGGCGTCGTAATTGCGGAACTCGCTATCGATCAGGAATGGATTACCGCGGAAAAGGCGATCATTTTCGGGATCGGAGAATTGCGATCCTGCCAGTTCCCGGAATTGCGGCCGGCCGATTGTATGGGAATAGCTGCCCCGGAGCTGCATGTTGTCCACGAAGTTCCAGGTGATCGCTGCGGACGGCAACCAGTACTCGTTCTGAATACGGCTCGGCGTAAATCCGGTGCTGTCGCCAAAACGGTCTGAATTAACGACATTTTGATCGCCGTCTTCGAACCGGACGCCCGCCGTCATGCGAACGGTTGGGATCAATTCAAGATCAGCTTCGAAATACGCGCCATGGACGGTCAAATCCGCCGTATACGCATCACCTCCCGGATTAACCGCATCGGTCAGCCGGAAGCCCGACGGTCCGATATTATCCGGTGAATAGAGGAAATCGACGCGCGCGCCGCTCGCCTCGTCTGACAATGTGAATGGATTGCGGAAGAAATAACCGTAGTTGACGAATGCACGTTCGCTCTCAACATACTCATAACCGGCTGACACCGCGCCGGTTCGCGGACCGGAGAGGAACGGGAGGTTCCAGGTGATGTCGACGCCGGCGCTATAATTATCATCCTCCAGCTCGCTCCATGAGATATCGCGGCGGTTCACGGCGCGGCCCGGATCGAAGAATACTTCACCGTCGCGCACCTCACGGGTGAACGACTGATTATACGGATCATCTCGGGTTGATCGCGCATAAGCGCCGCGCCAATCGATATCGAAATCACCGAATGTATGCTCGCCCGCGAGCTGACCCATCAACAGGTCCTGCTCAAGCGCGTTATTTGATTCGGTGAAGATTGAGCCATCGCCCGGCGCGGTGAACGAGAACCCCTCATCAATCTGGGATTCCTTCCGCGTGGAGTGAATATAAAGGCCGGTGAGCGATACCGTGTTTTCTTCCCAGGACAGCGCCGTCGTCACAAGTCCGTTCACGGTGCTTGTGAGCGCCGTCTCGTTGCGATCAAGATCGTTGCCGACAATGGCGCCGTTTTGGGTTTCGCGTAGCGCTCTTTTTGTGAACCAATCGGAGCTATAACCGGCGACGCCGATCAGCGCGACCGTCATGCCGTTGTCGAGGTCCTTGGACCAACCGCCGTCTATGGAACCGTTAAAGTCCGGCCCGACCGTGCCGCGCTGGATGACGGATAAAGGCGAATTGACGAGGCTTTCACCAATCGTTTCAATTTCTGCGGGCGACAATGATTCAATCAGCGTTCC
>JBCDAD010000084.1:0-6302 GCA_039186325.1 Pseudomonadota bacterium
CAACAGACAACAGGTCCTGGACATCCGGCCTATGGCGCGGATTGAAAAAGCGTTGCCCGAAATGCGGCAAGGGCGCTCTTTTTCGGGGGTACACCACCGTTAACCGGCAATGCAGCGAATGCGGATTGCACCTCGATAGCCGCGAGGCTGATGACGCGCCTCCCTATCTGACGATCATGATTGTCGGCCATATCGTCATTCCACTCGCTTTATTGGTTAAACAATTGGCCGATCCGCCGCTGCTCGTACAATTTGCGATTTGGGCGCCGCTCATCATCCTTGCGACCTTCGTGACATTGCCGATGACCAAAGGCGCGATGATTGGGGTGCAGTGGGCGAATCATATGCACGGATTTGGCGATAATCCGCCCGAAACCGGCGAAATCCCCCTTGAGTATTGACTTTGCCCGACGCTTTCGTAAACACGCCGGTTCAAAAGGCGCTAGGCGCTCTGTTGGAGATTAACGATGGCAAAGCCAACGACCGTAAAAATTCGACTGAACTCAACCGCCGACACCGGCTATTTCTATGTGACGAAGAAAAACACCCGCACGATGACGGAGAAGCTCGTCCTGAAAAAGTACGATCCCATCGCGCGTAAGCACGTGGAGTTTAAAGAAGGCAAAATCAAATAGGCGCGACATCGCCCTGTTTGATTGGACGACGCCGCCCCATTTCGGGGCGGTTTTTTATTCCGGCTGATTGTTGCGCAAATTATTCTGGATTTTATCCAGCGCGCGCACGCTGCTCGTACCGAGCGCCGAGCGGCGCGCGCTTTCCTGGGCCGCAATCGCGATGGATTGGCCGCCCTCCTCGCTCGTGAATGAAACCGTCGTCTCGTTGTTCTGCGGATCAGACATGTTCAGCGCTGCAAATTGATTGAGACGCTGATTATCATTGAAAAATAGCTGAATGAAATCTGCGACGGTGTCGATCGTAACGCCTGAGCGCGTATATTGACGCGATGCAATCAAGACGCCGCCATCGTCGGTCATCAATGTTGTCGCAACGGCGGTTTGCGTCAGATTGAAAACATTGAGATCCTCGATGTCCAGGCCATTATTCGTATAGAGGAAATAGGGTTTCAGCATATCGCAGGGCGCTGCTTCGGTGTTGGCGTCGCATCCGCGCATATCGATATATCCGCCAAAACCGGCCATATCCGTCAGCTCGATGAGCGCTTGCCCGTCTTCGGGAAAACTGACCTGAAAAGTCAAATCAGTGCCGGCAAATAGACCACGCACGTCATTCACCGACACGCCGAGCAAAACCGTTGGCGGGCTCTGCGTTTGCGCAATGGCGGTTCCCCAGTGGAAAAGACCAATAAGAGCGATAAAGACCTGACGCATTGCGACCCTCCAACAAAACCGGAGGACCCTAAACCAAACGCCCCGCGCCGTCTAATGAAGCGATTGCGAACTGACGGCCCTGCTCAAGCAGCGTTGCTGATCACCTGATTGCGGCCGTTGGTTTTGGCTTCATAGAGCGCTTCGTCGGCCCGCTTGATGAGTTTTTGCGCGGTGTCGTCCTGGGGACCATTTTCGGTCGACGAAATGCCGATACTGACGGTCACATTCAACTCGTCCCTGCCGGCGTTCACGACAAAGATGCGTTCTGCGACTTCCTTGCGGATTCGTTCCGCGACCACGCCGGCGAATTTGAAATCCGTGTCAGGCATGGCGATCAAAAACTCCTCGCCGCCATACCGGCAGGCGAGATCAATGCCGCGCACGGCGCCGGAGATGGCGCCGGCAAATTCCTTGATCACCTTGTCGCCGGCGTCGTGACCATAAGTGTCGTTGATCTTTTTGAAGTGATCGATATCGAGAATGAGAACGGAAAGCGCCCTGCCCGTCCAATAAGCGCGGTCAAACATGGCGCTTAAATGACTGGCGAGATATCGGCGGTTATAGAGGCCAGTCAATTGATCCGTGACCGCCATTTCGAGACTGGCCTGGAAAGACGACCGCAGTTCATCGATATAATGCTTGCGACGAAGCTGTGTCGTCACTCGCGCCGTCAATTCATTCTTGTCGACGGGTCTGGTGACATAGTCACTCACGCCAATATCGAGGGCGCGGACCAGTTTTCGCGTATCGCCCTGGCGCACAATCGCAAGGATTGGCGTCAGCCGTGTTTCCTCAAACGACCGGATCGACGAACACAATCGGAGCGGATCCGTATCCTCGATCGACATATTGACGATGATCAGGTCGTAGCTGCCAGTGCGCGCGCGTCCCAGCGCCACTTCAGATTCCGATTCGTCATCGAGAACGAAGCCTTCGCCGAGCGCGTTCCGCAGTCTTTCGACTTGCTCTTCATTATCGTCAATCATGAAGACGCGACGTTCCGCTTCCACTTCAAAATGGTCGATCGCCGTCACAATCCCGAGCCCCTGCCCGGTCGAGTGTCGCATGCGCAGCTCATCGGTCATGATTTTCAAGCGGGAAAGGCTGCGAACACGGGCAAACAATGCGAGATCTTCAACCGGCTTGGTGAGAAAATCGTCTGCGCCCGCTTCAAGGCCGGCCACTCGGTCAGCCTGCTGATCCAGCGCCGTCACCATGACAACCGGAATATGCATGAGGTCAGCCGTCGCTTTTAGGCGCTTGCACACCTCAAACCCGTCCATCCCCGGCATCATGACGTCCAGAAGAATAATGTCCGGCTGCTCGTCCTTGGCGAGTTTCAACGCCTCTTCGCCAGAATAGGCGCCGATAACATCGAAATACTCCGCGCGAAGTTTGGCTTCGAGCAGTTTTACATTTGGTTCCAGATCGTCGACGACCAATACGCGCGCCGTCATGCGGATCCCCCGCTACAGTGGCTCAATCAGATTGGATTGAACCTAATCCAAATACCTTTTTACTTTCTCAAGAAACGAAACAACGGAGATCGGTTTCGCAATATAATCTTCGCAACCGCCCGCACGAATCCGTTCTTCATCGCCCTTCATTGCAAAGGCAGTCACCGCTATCACTGGAATATCAACAAGTTGCGGATCGTCTTTAAGGCTTTTTGTGACTTCAAGGCCTGAAACTTCAGGCAGCTGGATATCCATCAAAATAAGATCAGGAATGTGTTCGGCGGCCAAATTCAACGCTTCCGGGCCCGTTCGCGCTTCAAGAACCGCATATCCTTGCGCTTCGAGCAGATCATGAAACAGTTTCATGTTCAGCTCGTTGTCTTCTACAATCAGTACCGTTTTGGGAAGCGCCGACATTTCCAGCTTTTCCACAGCAGCCATAATAGCCAACCCTCGGGGTAAACGCCGAATCCTTGAGCGTAATGTGGCTTAATTTGCGGCAAAGGTCTTAATCGAATGTTTATGGTCGCAACGTGCGAGGCCGACACCCATGACTAGTCCAGGTCCAGGCTTTTGCCGATCATGCTTTACGCCAGGCCCGCCGGAGAATTGCTGCGATCGCCCTAATCCATTGTTTCATATAGAACTATTTGATCTTTCGGTGGCGCATATTGATTGCGACGCCTTTTATGCGTCGATCGAAAAGCGGGATAATCCAGCCCTTGCGGATCAACCCGTCATTATTGGCGGCGGGCGGCGGGGGGTCGTCTCGACCGCTTGTTATATTGCGCGCACTTTTGGCGTCCGATCAGCGATGCCCATGTTCAAGGCCCGCGCGGCGTGCCCGGACGCAGTGGTGATCAAACCCAATATGGAAAAATACGTCACCGCCGGGCGCGCGATTCGGGGAATGATGCGCGATCTGACGCCACTCGTTGAGCCCCTTTCCATTGACGAGGCCTTTCTCGACATGTCGGGCACGGAGAAATTACATAATGCGCCGCCCGCTCTGTCGCTCGCCAAACTGCAACATCGGATCGCCGATGAGATTGGCGTGACGGTCTCCATCGGCCTTTCCCACAACAAATTCCTGGCGAAGATCGCCTCGGACCTGGACAAGCCAGCGGGATATTCCGTGATCGGAGAAGGTGAGACAGAGCAGTTTCTCGCCAAACAACCCGTCACGAAAATCTGGGGGGTCGGCCGTGCATTCGCAAAAAAACTCGAAGCCGATGGTTTGACGAAAATTGGACAGTTGCAGGGAATGGACGAAGCTGTGCTCGCCAAACGGTATGGCGAAATCGGACTGCGTTTGGCGCGCCTATCGTGGGGTCGGGATTTTCGCGCGGTCAAACCGGAAAGTGAAACAAAAAGCGTTTCGTCCGAAACCACCTTCAACGAAGATATCTCCGATATGAACGTCCTTGAGGACAGGCTTTGGTTTCTCTGCGAGAAAGTCTCCGCCCGCATGAAGGCCAGCGGTTTTGAAGGGCGTGTCGTGACGCTAAAACTGAAATCGAGCGATTTCAAAACCAAAACACGGCGGCGCACGCTTGAAAAACCGACCAACTTTGCGCGGATCGCTTTTACGACGGCGGCGGCGCTTCTCCGCGAGGCGGCGGCCGGCGGGTCGTGGCGTCTTATTGGCGTCGGCTTCTCGACCCTTTCCCCGGCCGGAAACGGGATCGAGTCCGATCTCTTTGACGACGACTATAATAAGATCGCCGCACAGGAAGACGCCGTCGACGCCATTCGCGAAAAATTTGGCGCCGAGGCGATCAATGCGGGGCGCGCCTTGCGTAGACGGGACAGGAAAGACATTTCATAGTGATAGTGAAACAGGAGCGAGCGCATGTCTGACGTCGAGGCGAAACTGAAATCCTTGGGTATTTCGCTGCCGGAACCCAAAGCGCCCGTTGCCAATTATGTTCCCTTTGTGATCGCCGGGGATCTCGTCTTTATTTCGGGCCAGGTGTCCTTCGGCGCGGACGGCTTGATCACTGGCAAAGTGGGCGATGCGCTCTCCGTCGAAGACGGCGTCGCCGCGGCGAGGGTCTGCGGCGTGAATTTGCTTGCGCAATTAAAAGTCGCCTGTGACGGCGACTTAAATCGCCTCGTACAGGTGGTGAAGCTTGGCGCATTCGTGAATTGCGGTCCTGATTTCACCGATCAACCCGCCGTGGCGAACGGCGCTTCCGACCTTATGGTCGAGGTTTTCGGCGACGCGGGCCGGCACGCCCGCGCTGCTGTCGGCGCGCCCGCCCTGCCCCTTGACGCCGCAGTGGAAATCGACGGGGTCTTTCAAATTCGATAATGCCTGATGGCGGCGACACAATCACGGCCCGGACGGTTTCCGCCATCACGGAGATCGGCGCAGAACAATGGAACGCCATCGCATGTGCCGATGGAGCGCCATACAACCCATTCGTTTCGTTTGAATTTCTGGACGCCCTCGAACAGTCAAAATCTGCGACGCCCGAAACAGGTTGGGGCGCTACTCATGTGGTGCTTGAGCGCGCAGGGCAAATCATTGGGTTGGCGCCTCTCTATCTGAAGGGGCACAGCCAGGGCGAGTATGTGTTCGATCATCACTGGGCGGACGCTTATCACCGCGCCGGCGGACGGTACTATCCGAAATTGCTCAGCGCCGCGCCATTCACCCCGGCGACGGGGCCGCGGCTTTTAACAGCACAGTCTTTAGACAGACCGCTATTGGCCAAAGTGCTGATCCAGATCGCGGAACAATATGGCGTGTCGTCAGCACATGTGAATTTCATTGACGATGAAACAGGCGACGCGCTCCGTGAAGCCGGGTTTTTGGCGCGCGTCGGTGAGCAATATCATTGGTTTAACCGGGATTATCAGTGTTTTGATGATTTCCTGAGCGCCCTGTCGTCCCGAAAACGCAAAACGATACGGCGTGAGCGACGAGACGCCGCCGCTTCTGACATCGTCATCCGGCCATTGCGCGGATCGGAAATTACGCCGCGCCACTGGGACCAGTTCTGGATTTTCTATCAGGATACGGGCGCTCGAAAATGGGGCGCGCCCTATTTGACGCGCGACTTCTTCCATATTGTCTCAGAAACCATGCGCGATGATTTGTTGCTCTTTGTCGCCGAACGCAATGACGAACCGATCGCCGGGGCGCTAAATTTTATCGGCGGCGATACGCTTTATGGCCGGTACTGGGGATGCACTGAGTCCGTTCCGTTCCTGCATTTTGAATTGTGTTATCATTGCGCCATTGACTATGCGATTACTGAAGGCCTGGCCCGTGTCGAAGCCGGCGCCCAAGGCGATCATAAACTCGCCCGCGGTTATGAACCCGTCGCTACGCAATCGGCCCATTGGATCAGAGACCCATCATTTCGAGACGCCATCAAAAATTATCTCGCCGCCGAACGACGGCAAACAGACGCGGACATCGACGCTTTAAAAGCCTACACACCCTATCGAAAGAATAATTCGACATGAAAGTCATAAAACGCATCCG
>JBCDAD010000085.1:0-6067 GCA_039186325.1 Pseudomonadota bacterium
ATGGCGCTCTTGATCGGCGGCGTATCCTTCGGCGACCAGGATGCAAAATTGACACGAGGCGTTGACGTCCTGATTGCAACGCCGGGACGACTGCTTGATCATTTCGAACGCGGACGCCTTCTATTGACGGGCATTGAAGTGATGGTGGTCGACGAGGCCGACCGTATGCTCGATATGGGCTTCATTCCGGATATCGAGAAAATCTTTAAACTGACGCCAATGACGCGGCAGACGCTCTTTTTCTCAGCAACTATGCCGCCGGAAATTCAGCGCATTACGGACCAGTTCCTTCATGCGCCAGCGCGTGTTGAAGTCGCGCGCCCCGCCACGACAGCGGACACGATCACACAGCGCATCGTCAATTGTCCGGGCAGGGATGACAAACTCAAACGCGCCGTATTGCGCGAATTGCTCGGCCAGGACGGGGTCAAAAACGGAATTATTTTCTGTAATCGAAAGTCCACGGTGGATATCGTTGCAAAGTCGCTTCAAAAACATGGATTAAACGCCCGGCCGATCCATGGGGATCTTGCCCAGGCATTCCGCATGGAAACACTCGAGAAATTTCGTACTGATGAAGTGCAGTTCCTGGTTGCTTCTGATGTGGCCGCCCGCGGCCTCGATATTCCTGATGTGAGCCATGTCTTCAATTTCGATGTGCCGATCCACGCCGATGACTACGTGCACCGAATTGGCCGAACGGGCCGCGCTGGCCGCAAGGGGACCGCACATATGATCGTCACCCCGGGCGATTCGAAGGCCTTTGACGCCATACTGAAAACGATCAGCGCCAAAGAGATTGATGCGCTGGATTTTGGTGAGTTTTTCGAAAATCAGAAAAAGAGCAAGCGTAGCGAGCGAGCCCCCCAAGATAGCGGCGAGCGGCGGCAACGCGGACCGCGCCACACCAAACGCGGGAGCGGCGGATCAACAAGGTCTACAGCCGAGCGCGAAGCGCCTGCGGCGCCGGTGGTCGGGTTAGGCGATCATGTCCCGGCATTTCTGTTGCGCGAAGCAAACGCTTAACACCCGGTTAACGCGCCCACCCAATTCCGCATTCCGACTGCGACGTTTAGGTATTCCTTTACGCGGCATAGCTAGTGTCCGCCCGTGGGATCTCATGATCCGAAGACGCATAAATCGGGGGTGCGGACGAATCGATGACGCATGCGATTGAAGACACACACCGCACGGCGGAACTTGCATTAGCCGCGCTTCGACAAATGCGCCTGCCCGCTACGCCGCGAAACATCGAAGTCTGGTGCATCCATATTGCCGGTCAAAATCCGGCCCTGTCCCGTGATATTCAGCGTTTTCTTGAGAAAGAAGGCGAAATCACGCAACCGCGCGCCGACGCACTCCATCGCGATCATGTAATGCGGGCCGATTTGGCCAAAGACATCGTCGACATCGTTGCGCGGTTTCAGGAGGAGGTTGACACGCTTCACGATGTCATTGAGACGTCTGGCGAGAACACGCGACTAAACACAGACCGGCTGGGCGATCTCAGTGGGCAACTGCAGCGTTCGGCAGGTGAAACGCCGGCCGTGCGCGAGCTTCTTGAAAACGTTCTCGCTGTCACCAAAGCGGTAAAATCAGAGAATCAAAAACTCGCCTCGCAGCTGGCGGAATCTTCCGGCGAAGTCGCCAACCTTCAACGCAATGTTGAGCGCATTCGCGCTGAAGCCGTGAAAGACCCGCTTACCGGAATCGCGAACAGGCGGGAGTTTGACAACGCGATGAACGCGGCGGTCAAATCAGCCAAGAGCGAGAACGAACCCCTCGCCTTAATCATGGCGGATATCGACTATTTCAAAACCTTCAATGACCGCTGGGGCCACCAAACAGGCGACCAGGTGTTACGTCTCGTCGCCGAAGTGATGGACGCGAATGTCAAAGGCCGGGACCTGCTTGCCCGATATGGCGGGGAAGAATTCGCAATTCTTTTGCCGGAAACGACGCTGGTCAATGCGCAAATGCTGGCGGATCGCATTCGCCAGGCTATCGAACAACGACGCCTGAAAAAGCGTCGAACCAACGAAGATCTTGGCGTCATAACCATGTCCATGGGTGTCGCGGTCTTCGCTCCGGATGATACCGTCGCCACGTTAATCGAACGGGCTGACGAATGCCTTTACGCCGCCAAAAAGGCTGGCCGTAATCGCGTTATTGGCGAAGACAATGTTGTCGAACTGGCATCCCATGCACAAAGCGACGTCGCATAAATCTCTCTATTCTCAAACGAAGACCTGACAACCTGCACTGCGCATCAATACGCAGTGGCCCGATTGCGCTGAGCGACGCATTGTGATCTAGGCGGTTGGGCAAAAAACGCGTGTCTCTATTGGCGGGGCAGGCGGGATTTCGGCAGATCGCCGGTTGAAATTTGAGTCGCTAATGGTCACCGCATCACCTCCGAAAACCGCATCACCAAACAACCGATTTGACGCCCTGCGTCTTTTGTTTGCGTCGCTGGTCGTAATAGGCCATTTGACGTTACTACCAGATCTCCACAGAGGCACGCCATTCGAGACCTTTGGCGCACGTCTTGCGGAATATGCAGTCCGCGGATTTTTCGTTATCTCCGGCGCGCTTGTTTACGGATCGTTCCTGCGATCGGCGTCTTTGAGCGACTATGCAGAAAAACGCATCCGCCGCCTGGCGCCCGCCTATACGGCTATTATCTTGATACCGACGCTGATCGCGAGCTTGCTTATCATCAGCCTTGGGCAATGGCGCGACTTCGCGAATATCGCACAATACTTCGCCGCTAATATGATCTTCTTGAATTTTCTGCATCCGGAGTTGCCCGGTTTATTTGCAGGCCACCGATTTCAAGCCGTGAATGGATCATTATGGACGATTAAAATTGAAGTCATGTTCTACGCGGCGCTGCCTGTCATCGCCTTTATGTTGGGGCGTTTCAAACCAGCGGGATCGCTTGCACTACTGGGTATTCTTTATATCGCGGGCGAGGCATGGCGGATGGTTTTTGAACATCTCTATGTGACAGAAAATCGATACTTCTGGTTGCAAGTCGCGCTTCAGTTACCGGGTCAGATCGCCTATTTCGCTTGCGGGATGGCCCTTTGGATCTATCGCCATCATGTCAAAAAGCATCTGTCTTTGTGGGGCGCTTTGGGACTCAGTCTCTTTATCGCCTGCGAAAGCCTTGGCCTCGCTTTTCTTTTGCCGGCGGCGCTCACCGGTCTGATAGCCTTCGCCGCCTGGGCGCCGGGGCCTGTCCTGAACGCCACGCGATGGGGCGACCTTAGCTATGGCGTTTACATCGTGCACTATCCGATCATCCAGACATTGATCGCCTTCGGCCTGTTTGAGCAGAATTATGTAGCGGCATGCGCTTTGACGATTGCACTGGTGATTATTTCGGCGCTGGCGATGTGGCGTTTTGTTGAACGTCCATTTCTCCGACAGGACAGCCACTATCGCCGTAGTGAGATCAGTTAAGGGAAGCGACGGCGTCAAGTTTAAGGTCTCGTTCGCGCGCGTTTCCTTGTTGGTTTCTTCTTTGGTTTTTTTGTGCGCGCGGCAGCGCCGAGCGCCAGCGCTGTCCAATGGCGCAACGCGTCGTGATCATCGAAAATTTCCTCAGGCGCATTGTAATAAGACATTGTCGCTGTCTTTCCGCTCATTTCGAAGACAAAGGGTTTCAATCCGGCGCTTTCAAATTCAGAGCGCGTTACATCGTCGACTTTCAGCCAAACCGCTGTGTCGTCTACGCTGCAAATGGAGAACATCGTCCCGTCGCAATAGACCCCCGCCCCGCCGAACATTTTCCGTATGGTGATCTCGCCAAAGGGCGAGAAGAGATCGTGGAGAAAGTTGAAGGTAGTGGATTCACTCATGCTGAAGATGGCCGGCCGTAAGCAGATAAAATAACAAAATCAAAGTTACTTCGGTGACGCCGGCTAATAGAAGCATCGCGCTGGAGGCCGTTCAAGACAATTATTATCAGGTTTTTTTGATCAAAGTAGATTTCAACTTCTGATCCAACGGGGTACTTCCCAAGATCTGCATCTATGTCGCTCCATGGACCTACGGCCCAACTAAAAATTTGGCCATATCGTGCCTTTTGATTTCCGGATATTAATTGGTCACCAATCGGAAATGCATATTCCACCTTATGCTTTGGGAGCTTATTATTCCAATTACGCTTGGCTTCAGAGACCAAAATTTTACTGCTTGTCGCTGCCCAATCAAGTGCTTCACGTTGGCGTCGCCTACCTAGAATAGTCTTACCGATAGCCCAGACTACGGCGAAAAAACAAACTGAATTTAGAAAAAACAGAAATTTCAATTAGCTAGGTAAGTGTTTCTGTGCATCCAACTTCTGCGGCACAATCGTCACGCTCTCGCCGCACCCGCAGGCGTCAGTTTGATTCGGGTTTTTAAAAACAAACCGCTGGGATAGCTTTTCGGTGACAAAGTCGATCTCTGTACCAATCAAAAACAGAATCGCCTTTGGGTCGATCAGGATTTTGATCCCGTTCTCTTCGACGACTTCGTCCATGGGACCCGCCTCGGTCGCATAGTCCATGGTGTATTCCATGCCGGCGCAGCCGCCATTTTTCACGCCGATCTTAACGCCGACAAAATCTTCATCCGCCCCCGCCATAATCGCCGCCATGCGCGCGGCGGCGTCATCGGTAAGCGTTAAAACTTTTGGTCTCTGTCGCGCCATGACGTTAAAGCCATCCCAATTCCAGTTTCGCCTCGTCAGACATCTTTTCCGGCGTCCAGGGCGGTTCGAAAACCATATTCACTTTGACGTCTTCCACGCCTTCCACGCCGCGAACGGCGTCAGCAACCCAGCCCGGCATTTCCTCCGCCACGGGGCAACCGGGCGCCGTCAATGTCATGTCGACAGTCAATAGCCGATCTTCGTCTAGGTCTACTTTATAAATGAGGCCCAATTCATAAATATCAACCGGGATTTCAGGATCATATACTGTTTTCAATGACTTAACGATATCCGCGGTAATCCGCTCAAGCTCGGCTTGAGGAATATCCGGCGATGCGCCGCTCTCAGCCTGAGACGGCTCAGGCGGCGCCTCGGAGCTTACATCAATGATGTCGCGTTGCTCGTCCATCGGTGTCCTCAGCTCAACATTTGGTGCGTTTTATGAAGGCCCGCAATGAGCGCCTCAACGTCTTCGTGGGTATTATAAACAGCAAAACTCGCGCGCGCCGTTGCAGTTACACCAAGACGCTCCATCAACGGCTGAGTGCAATGGTGGCCTGCGCGAACGGCGACGCCGGTTCTGTCAAGAATGGCCGATACGTCATGGGGGTGGGCCCCGTCCACGGTGAAAGCGAAAATCGGCGCTTTGTCATGCGCGCGCCCGAAAAGGCGCACAAAATTTAACCGCGATAATTCTTCCATGGCATGTTCAGCGAGGCGTGATTCATGCGCGACAATCGCGCTCATGCCTTTATCTTGCATCCATTGAAGCGCCGCGCCGAGGCCTATCGCTTCCAGAATTGGCGGCGTGCCAGCTTCGAATCGGTGTGGCGGTTCATTGTATGTGATTTCGTCCTTCGTCACGACATCAATCATCTCACCACCGCCTCGGTAAGGCGGCATAGAATCAAGAACGGATTTTTTGCCGTAAAGAACACCGATCCCAGACGGGCCATAAAGCTTATGGCCAGTCAGAACATAAAAGTCGCAATCAAGCGCCTGCACATCCACAGCGCCGTGCACGCCCGCCTGACATCCATCCAGAAGAATCTTTGCGCCATGTTGATGCGCAATTGCGGTCATCTCTTTCGCGGGCGTCGGGGCACCCAGTACATTCGACATGTGAGAAATGGCGACCAGCTTCGTCCGGCCCGTGAACATCGCCTGATAGGCGTCAAGATCAATCGCGCCATCCTCAGAAACATCGAGCCATTTCAAAACGACGCCCTTGCGTTCACGCAATAAGTGCCAGGGAACAATATTCGAGTGGTGTTCGGCGATGGACAATATGATCTCGTCGCCTTCGCCAATCTCTGCGACGCCTAATGCATAAGAAACGAGATTAAAGGCGTCTGTACCACCGGA
>JBCDAD010000086.1:0-5996 GCA_039186325.1 Pseudomonadota bacterium
CGCTGCGCTCGGCGACCCGAACGCCCCGGCGTGGCGGCGGCCCGATTCGGGCGCAAAATTTGTCGATACAGAGTTTTTGGCGGCGCCCAAGACCTGGCGCGTCGATGCTTTTTCCAAAAAATCCGACGCCGCCCCAGGCCCTGGGCCGGGGTCGAAACGAGGCGCGCCGACCGGCAAAAACACTCGTCGACGTTAACGGCTTTGGCGCAATCAATGCGCCTGATTAAGGCCCCCTTAACGAAAAAGTTTTGCCCATCGGACAACTTCATATTGACGTTGTGACCGAGCCCGATCACTATATGTTGTGTCAGCTCCTAGGGGCGATGATTCACAAAACAACACCGTCTCCGCGCCGGCGGCGACCCTTCAGGGCAACCGGCGACGAGGAGTTTGTGCGCCTGAAATCTGGGCGCAAAAAGGGAAAGAGGGCGCAATATGTCGATGAGTTTTGAGGCCGCAAAAGCGTTCGCGGAAAACGATCAAGCCGAAATCGAGACCCCGGCCGAGAACGCGCCCCTCGTCAAAACAACGCGGCCAAAAAAGGCGACGCCGGCCCTGAAAGTCGTTCGCGAAGTCGAAATCGATCGCTCCCGTGATGCGCTGCTGACGGAGTTCGGCAAGAAAACTATGGAGGATCGATATCTTCTGCCCGGCGAGTCATTTCAGGACATGTTCGCCCGGGTGGCGCGGGAATATGGCGACGACGCCGACCACGCCCAGCGCATTTATGATTACATCTCAAAGCTTTGGTTCATGCCCGCAACGCCGGTCCTCTCCAATGGCGGCGCCGATCGCGGCTTGCCGATTTCCTGTTTCCTCAATGGCGTTGGCGATTCCCTTGATGACATTGTCGGCACCTGGAACGAAAATGTCGCCCTCGCCTCCAATGGCGGCGGCATCGGCACCTATTGGGGCAATGTCCGGTCCATCGGCGAACGGGTAAAACACGCCGGCCAAACCTCCGGCATCATTCCATTCATCCGCGTGATGGACAGCCTGACCCTCGCGATCAGCCAGGGCTCGCTACGTCGCGGTTCCGCGGCCTGTTATCTCGACGTGCATCATCCGGAAATTGAAGAGTTTCTGGAAATCCGCAAACCGTCCGGCGATTTCAACCGCAAATCCCTAAACCTCCATCACGGCATCAATATCACCGACGCCTTTATGGAAGCCGTCGCCAAGGACGAAGAATTCGGCCTGCAGTCGCCAAAGACCGGCGAAGTCCTCCGTACCGTGAATGCGCGCAAACTGTGGCAAAAAATCCTGGAAATCCGCCTGCAAACCGGGGAGCCATATCTTCTCTTCACCGATACGGTGAACAAGCAGATGGCTGCGCACCAACGCAAGCTGGGCCTGAAGGTCTCAACGTCCAATCTCTGCTCGGAGATCATGCTCCACACGGGCGAAGATCATCAGGGCAAAGACCGAACTGCTGTCTGCTGCCTTTCGTCGATCAATGCTGAGAAATATGAAGAGTGGAAAGACTGCCCGGAATTTATCGAGGATGTGATGCGCTTCCTCGACAATGTCCTGCAGGATTTCATCGACCGGGCGCCGTCATCAATGGACAAGGCGCGCTACTCGGCGATGCGAGAGCGCTCTGTCGGGCTCGGCCTGATGGGCTTTCACTCATTTATTCAGTCCAAAGGCATCCCGTTTGAAAGCGCCATGGCGAAGTCCTGGAATGTGCGGCTGTTCAAACATATCCGCATGGGCGCCGACGCGGCGTCCGTCACCCTTGCTGAAGAACGCGGCGCGTGTCCGGATGCGGAAGAAGCCGGTATGAAGCAGCGCTTTTCCCACAAAATGGCGATTGCGCCGACGGCGTCGATTTCCATCATTTGTGGCGGCGCCAGCCCTTGCATCGAGCCGATCCCGGCGAATATCTACACGCACAAAACGCTTTCCGGCTCTTTCACGGTGAAGAACCAGTCGTTGGAAGAGACCCTTGAGGCGAAAGGCGCCAATACGGATGATATCTGGGCGTCGATCCTCGAACATGAGGGATCGGTGCAGCATCTTGATTGTCTGACGGATGATGAAAAAGACATCTTCAAAACCGCTTTTGAAATCGACCAGCGCTGGGTGGTCGAACTCGCCGCCGACCGGTCGCCTTATATTTGCCAGGGCCAGTCGGTGAACGTCTTCATCCCCGGCGACGTCGACAAATGGGACCTCCACATGCTCCATTGGACGGCATGGGAAAAAGGCGTGAAATCTCTCTATTACTGCCGGTCAAAATCTGTGCAAAGAGCGTCCTATGCAGGCGGCGACAAAGCGGTGGATGATGAAATCGCGGAAAACCTTAAAGTCGCCGCGAAGACAGACTATGAGGAATGTCTGGCTTGTCAGTGAGGGTGGAGCACCGGTCGTTCGGATCTTCCGCCCCATGAGAACTTCGTAATGCGGGCGTAATAGCGCCCCGCTTTCGCAAGCGTGGCGTGGCGATGTTTTGTGTAGATACTGACATTTCATTCGCCACACCGGTGATGTCATTCCCGCGGTCGACGGAAAGGAGCCGTCAAAGGGATTCTAAAGCGATGTGTCATAGCTTGTGGGCAAGGTCCGATAGTTCAGCCATTAGCGAATTTGTCAAAGGCTTAACCTTAACGCCATAGGCTCGTTGTCGCCGCAATGAGGGGGCTTTGCGATGAGCCAAGCCGCGCTAAAGGACGACCACAAACCAGCAATCGAATTGGTTATTAAGGGCGACATCGTTCGCGACGTTGCAAACCGCCAGCAATACCTCGTTCAAGATGTTTCATATTTTGAAACGTGGGACGGATTTGAAATTGACTACATCGCCTGCCGGAAAATAGGCGCTGGCCCCAATAGTAATCCAGGCGCCAATGATTACAGCACGGTATTTTTCAAACCGTCAGAGGTTGAGCGCCTGCAGTAAGGGCGCGCAAACCTGGCTGATCGAAAAAATCGCCGGCGCTCAGCTTTCGCCCGCACATTCGGGCTGATAAGCTCGTTCCATGTCCCGCCGTTCCATCAACGCTATCTGCAAAAAAATGCCGGGTGCGGAAGTTTCCGACCCCTGGGCGAAGATGAGTCCGCCAGGCTCGCCCGGCCATGACGCATGGAAGGTCGGTGGCAAGATGTTCGCCTGCATCGGCGCTGTGACGCCTGGCGTATCGGTCAAGACACAATCCATCGAGATGGCCGAGATGCTCATTGACGCCGGCCTTGGGACAAAGGCTCCCTATTTTCACCGCTCCTGGATCTTATTGCCCTTTGAGACGGATAAGGACGAGCTCACTCATCGGATCCATGCGTCCTACAAGATCGTTCGATCGGGATTGACCAAAGAGGCGCAGGCCGCGCTGGCGCCTTTCGACTAAGCGAAGACTGTCAATGAACCCGGCCGCGCAAACGTGCGCAAGCCCGCAATACTGGCCGCACATAAAGCGCTCGCAGGCTCCTTAATTCCGCATTTTCTTCACGATCAATACCGAACTCGAAATTCTCTTTTTCCGTCGGCGGATAATGCGTACCGAAGAGCCGGTCCCAGAATGAAAAAATATGACCAAAATTGCAGTCATAATGTTTGGGATCACGGCTGTGATGCAATTGGTGGTGCGCCGGGGAGATTAAGATGTTGTTCCAAAGAGGCCCGTAGCTGATCCAGATATGGGAATGGCGCAGATTATACCCGAGCAGCCGCCAGAGATAGATGATGAGCGCAAGGCCGCCGACCTGCATTGTTGATCCGGGGGCGCCGAACAGAACGAACCAAAGGAAGTTCGCCGCGGCAAGCCCAAACCCTACAATCAGCTGACTGATGAAAGTCTCAAAAGGATGACGACGCAACGCCGTTAGCGGCGTCAAAACCTCGGCGCTGTGGTGAACTTTGTGGAACTCCCACAAGAGTGGAATTTTATGCTTCAGATAATGGGCATAGGAGGCGAAGAAATCCCACGCGAGAGCAATAAATACACCATACGCAATCATCTCCAAAGTCGACGGCGCTGATGCGGCGCCGCTGGCAGTCGCAACGCCGGCGACAGGGACCGCCAGATGAACGATCACAATGGCGATCAGTGGTATGAAGAACAAGATCCCGTCATTGATGACAATAATCGCGATATCCCGTCGCGCTGATCCATGACGCCATATCTCCGGCGGAAAAACAGACCGCCAAAGCGCCCCGAGAGAAAGCGGCTGCGCGTGCGCGCGAGCACGCCAGGATAAAATCAGCGCGCCTAAACAAAACGCTGTTAAAACCGGAAGCGGGCCAAAAAAGCTGGATGGCGATGCAAAAAGTCCATGGAGGGAATCTGTAACCGCGAGCGCATAGGCGCGCGCGAACTCAAACGCGGTTACGATCAAATTCTGATCAGCAAGCGGAGCGAATTCCGTCGGCGCATCCGCCGCTTTCTGCATAATCGCCAGTTTCGTCGAAGTAAACGCCACAGAGACCGTCGAACCAATTATCGGCGACCATTTTAGGGAACAGGCGTTAATATCTGACTGCCGCGCCTGGCTGAGAGGGTTAATAATTTGACTTGTCAATCAGAATTTCGCCGAGAGCATCGCGCAAAAAGTGTGAAACGGTTTTTGCGCGATGCGACCACTAAAGACGTTGAGCTAATTGCCTTGATTCACCGAAATTGCATTTCGCTCTAATCTGAAAGCAAATCGCGTCGGACCCGTACAGTTCGCGTGGCGACTGATATTTCCGCGAGAAAAAAGCCAAGCCCCGCGATAATGGCGGTCATCGCCAGAATGAAGAGCGGCGCGATCAGAGATGGCCCGGCGCCGCCGCCGGCGAGGTCAGTCAAAAACATTACTGATACAAGAACGGCGACAATAAAGGCCGCAAAGCCAAGCGCGTTAATCGACCAGTGACAATAGCGAATACGTTTATCGAGGACGCGTAACTCATTGCGACATTCCGGCGTAACGCCTTCGGCGCTGTTCACACTTTCGGCCTCGCGCACCCGCGCCCGATCGACAACGCGGCCAAGTCTGCCGGTCACAACATTCAGGAACGACCCGATGGCGACAAGCAAGAAGACCGGCGCAACGGAAATCTGAATAATCTGGGCGATGGAATCCATGGTCGGTTGGCTATCGCAGATCGCGGGCGCAGCCAAGGCTTAGGAATTGAACCGGATGCCAACATCAAACAATTCAAATATAAAAAGACCCCGGCGCCGTAACGGCTTCCGGGGTGAAAAACTGGATAAAGGGTCCAACATCGGCTTTGCAGGCCTGGCGGCGACTTACTCTCCCACGCCTTGAGACGTAGTACCATCAGCGCTGGCGGATTTAACGACCGAGTTCGGGATGGGATCGGGTGGAGGCCCGCCGCAATAACCACCGGGCCGGCAAAATCGATGTTGAATGCGAGAGTGTGTTCGCGTCCCGGCGTAAACCGCGATGCAACGCTAAAAAAATGTCAACGCTTCGCGCGACGATCCATTTCATTTTTGCGCGTTTCCATTTTTGATCCAACGCCAGTGGCCTTGAACCGCAACCGCAAAAGCAATCACGCTACTGCAGCAAAGAAACACGCAGGGAGACGAATCGTTCGCCGCGCATGAGTTTTACAATCTCACTCGCCAATTACGAAACGCAATTGACTGCATGAGGAATAATCAAGTCGATCGAGCAATTAGTACCGGTTAGCTTCACGCATTACTGCGCTTCCACACCCGGCCTATCAACGTGGTGGTCTTCCACGGCTCTCAAGGGAATTCTTGTTTTGAGGCTGGTTTCCCGCTTAGATGCTTTCAGCGGTTATCCATTCAATACATAGCTACCCAGCTGTGCTCTTGGCAGAACAACTGGTCCACCAGAGGTATGTTCAACCCGGTCCTCTCGTACTAGGGTCAACTCCTTTCAATTATCGACGCCCACGGCAGATAGGGACCAAACTGTCTCGCGACGTTCTGAACCCAGCTCACGTACCACTTTAATTGGCGAACAGCCAAACCCTTGGGACCTGCTCCAGCCCCAGGATGTGATGAGCCGACATCGAGGTGCCA
>JBCDAD010000087.1:0-5978 GCA_039186325.1 Pseudomonadota bacterium
AACGCCCGGTTCTGGATCAACCGCCGCCGCCGCCGCCGCAAACGCGTGACAGCATCGACGCCAAGATTGACGGCGTTACGGGCGGTCTTCCTGACTTTCAATTCGAGTCTAATATTACGGGGACATTTAACCCGGATCGCGACGCCCAGCCCTTGGTTCGCATTCCGCCGCAGTATCCCGATCGCTGTCGGTCGAGTAAGGTTGAGTATGTCCTGGTTGAATTTGACGTGACGCCCGAAGGCTCGGTGGTGAACCCGCGTGTGGTTGAAAGCTCTAACCGGTGCTTCGATCGTTCCTCGACCCGTGCTGTCCAGCGTTGGAAGTATGCCCCGAAAATTGTCGATGGCGAGCCACGCCCGCGTCAGAACGTTGTAACGCAATTTACGTATCAGCCGGCGGAAGACTAGCTTTTCGCCGTATCTTGGAAGCCTTGCCCTCGGGCGAGGCGGAGTTTGAAACGCCGCAGAATAAGACAGGACCCGTTCTATGTCCTTTGATGTGAAAAAATCGAAACGTCGCGGCTTGGCGATGGCCGCCGTATCCGCTCTCGCTATGGCGTTCGCCCCCCTTGGCGTTAACGGCGGCGCAGCCTTCGCGCAGAATAATGATGAAGATCGTGATTCAGGTCGTGAGACGCGACGTGCGGAAACTTTGTCGACCAGCGTAGCGACCCGTCTTCAGAAGATTTTTGAAGACATGCAGGCCGAAAACTGGACGGTCGCGCTCACGGCTCTCAACGATGTATATCAGCGCAGCCAGAACGCAAAACCTTTCGACCGTGCGACAATCCTTCAGCTTCGCGGTTCGGTGAAAGCTAATCTAGAAGATTATAACGGCGCCATCCGTGATTTTGAACAGGCCGTTGCCCTGGGGGCGTTGCCGCCCGCCGCTGAGCGGTCGTTGAAGTTCAACATTGGTCAGCTTTATATGGCGACGGAGCAATGGCAAAAAGCCATCGGCTTCATCAAACCCTGGGTGGACGGCGAAGAAAATCCCGGGTCGGACGCGTATTATCTGCTGGCCACCGCCTATGCGCAGACCGACCGCTTTCGCGAGGCGCTGCCTTATGGCGAGCGTGCGATTGAGACATCGCCTGAACCAAAACGCGATCGTCACGACCTGCTAAATTATATCTATCTTGAGACGAACAATCGAACGAAACGCATTGCACTGTTGCGCAAGATGGTTGGTTTTTGGCCGGATCGTAAGGATTACTGGACGCAACTGGCCGGATCCCTGGCGGAAAGCGGCAATGAAAACGAGGCGTTTTCCGTTCTGGAACTTGCGTACCAGGCCGGGCGCCTGGACAAGTGCTCAGAAATTCGCACTCTGGCGCAGCTGTATTACAATGTCTCTAATTCTTATCGCGGCGCAAAGATGTTCGAATCCGAAATCGCCGCCGGCAACTGCGAGAGCAGTAAACAGAATAATGAGCTTTTGTCCCAACTTTGGCGCGATGCGCGCGAGCATCAACGGGCGATTCCGCCATTGACGGCGGCGGCCCGCGCGTCCGACGATGGCGAACTTTTCCTTCGTCTCGGTCAGACTTATTACGCCGATGAAAAATGGTCTGAATCTGAGCGGGCTCTTGTCAGTGCTTTGAACAAAGGCGGTCTTAAGTCTAGAGATCGCGGGACGACATGGCTGCTTCTTGGCAATGCGCGATACAATCAAGGCGATCGAGACGGGGCTTTGAAGGCTTTCCAAAGCGCCCGTAGCTTTGACAACGTCGCCCGAGATGCAAATGGGTGGATCGATTACATCCGCGCCGAGATTGATTTTGAACGCCAGCAGGATGCTCTGGAGCAAGCGCAAAAAGAAGAAGAAGAGCGCCGCGAACGGGAGCGTTTAGAAGCCGAAGAATCGCAGCGGCGCCTTCTTGGAGATGGATTTGAAGATAACGGCTCCGAAGGGTAGGGCGCATCCACAAACGTGGGAGCCAATTTTAACGCTAAGGCGCCCATAACAAAAATAGTCTTGAGTGCGTTTGTGTTTTCGAACGTTAAACGCACTTTCAAGTGTCGTCGCATCAACCGAAATCAAGGCGACGCTTTTAAGGTCTTTTCTATCCATTTTCGGATGCTCAACCGCTCACCACTTTTGCGCAAAAGACATACGTTAAAACAACGATCTAAAGCCTTTCCAGGCCAAGTGTGTACGGTTGGCCATCCGCAAATGCGAAAAAAACAAAGACTTAAAGCGTCTGCCTGATTCCGGTTGAACAGGAGACGCTTTAGAGCACGTCTCATTTAATCGGATTCGGACGACATGCTCTAACCTCGCAGCGACAATCATCGCTCTGAGGTAGTTGTCAACGGAACTTAAAAGGTTTGCTTTAGCGACAGATAGACTTGACGCTTACGCGGATCATGAACCTCGAAGTCAAGATTTGGTCGCAGCGGCAGCCGTGGAGGGTTTTCGTTAAAGAGATTGACAGACCCAAGGCTCAAAGTCGTCGCATCACTTTCCAGTCCAAAGAATTTTCCGAGGTGAACATCATATCGTACGTCAACGGTAAAATTGCGCGTGATTTCCGTTTCAGACTGGTCATCTGTATAGGCGCCAATATAGCGCCCTGCGATATTTAATCTGTGAGCCCCCGCGACATACGTCGCACCAGCATTTAACCGAAAATCAGGCGTCGAGCCGAACCCGTTGGAAAAGTTTCGATTTCCCAAAATATCTCCAAACTCGGACGAGGTAAACATCGTAAAGACTGTAGACTTTACATCGAACCTAATATTGCTATCGCCAAAAGGCCTTGAGTACGTTGCAGCGATGTCAAGGCCGGACGCCTTAGCAGAACCGTTGTTGACAAAATTGGCGATCGCAGTCGCCGGCTGGCCATCGGCGCTGCGCAACGCCCGTTCAGCGGGTAACTCCCCAGCGGCGGCCTGATCGAAAATAACCTGGGGGTCCGCTCCCGGAAGAATTAAATTATGATAATCGTAGTGAAAATAATCGATAGAGAACTCAAATCGTTGCTCAGATCTGAACATCAACCCCAGATTGAAGTTTTCTGCTGACTGAGGTTTAAGGTCATCCGACCCTGTGGTGATGACGGTGACAATGAATGCGCCGCCCGTCGGGTCGAGCGGGTCGTTGATCGATGCGGCGCCGACAACCCCAGCCACTTGCCGAATGGAAGGCGCCTGAAAGGAGGTGCCCCATGATCCGCGTAGCGCAACGCTGTCAGTGACGTCCCATTTCACGGCAACCTTAGGGTCGAAGGTGTCGCCTCCTTGATCGCCATAATCCTCATACCGCACTGCGGCTTGCAGCTCTAAGCCGTCAAGGAAAGGAAAATGCGCCTCGCCAAAGAGGGCGTAGACGTCCTGTGCGCCAAACACCGGAGGAATGGTTTCGTTCAGGCGGTTGTCACCGGTTTGATAGCGCCCGTCCGGCACATCCTCAAGACGAACATCCCGATACTGAGCGCCAACAGCAATGGCGACTCGCCCGCCCGGAAGGTCAATGGGCGCTTCGCCGCTAAGGGACAATTCGGCGACTGACTGGCGAACGAGCGCTTGATCGTTCCGCAAGAGATCGAATGAACTTTGGACTTCCGGCGTATTTTCTGCTGTCGACACGCCATCGCGCGGCGATATAAGGTCCGGGTTTGTCAGCCGGGTCCCAAACGGGTTCCAGGCTCCGGCGACGATCTGATCGGCGAAGGTCTCGATGTCCCATTCTCGCGGCGCGCGGCGGTTAAAATCGGCATTCGACCATGTATAAGATCCGTATAAAATCCAGTTATCTTTTACACTGTAATCAAACCCACCGACAATCCGTGTATTTGTAAAGAGGGTTTTGATCTCTGCGCCATTCTCCCGATCGCCATCTCTTCCAATAATACGTCCACGATATATCAAGGGCGCCGCTTCAAGGCTTGGATTGACTGCGAACGCTTCAGGTCCGGCATAGACAACGCCGCCAGCGCCATCTGAGGTAAAGAAGTTAAACGGATGATCTGCGGGAACCAGAAAACCGCCGTCATTGGTGAAGCGCCGGGTCAGCATTCCGCCA
This sequence comes from Pseudomonadota bacterium, assembly GCA_039186325.1. Classification (GTDB taxonomy): domain Bacteria; phylum Pseudomonadota; class Alphaproteobacteria; order Caulobacterales; family Parvularculaceae; genus Hyphococcus. The sequence continues at coordinate 4,027 of JBCDAD010000087.1, forward strand.
TTTTGATCTCTGATATCGTTGCGTGAGAAACCAACTTCAGAGAACACGGTCAGCCGGTCGGTGACGTCATAGTCAGCCGATGAAAACATCTGCAAACGATATTCAGCAGGTAAGATGCGGCGCTGATCAATAAAGTAGTACCGGCAGTTGGAACCGCCGCTTTCGAGGGCGTCAAATATACCGCCGGCTGCGGCGCAATCCGGGTCAGCGATCGAATCTGTCGCCGCACGTCGCCACCCTCCCTCAATGGCACTGTCGGGGATCGCAAGATTGAACCGGCCCGGCGACCCGGTTGCCGAGTCCCATGCGCCCGCCGCGCCGTCCTCAAATCGACTTCCTTCGAGAATGTTTGGAAAGTCAGATCGGTAGGCCTCGCTTTGCGCATAGACATTCCCGAAAATGACGATCCCGCCACGGTCGCCTTGTGCGCCGAATGCAGCGCCGATCTGACCCGATTGATTGGTCGTATCCCGGGCTTCAATAGTGAGTTCAAAACCTGAGAAATCATCACGGGTGAAAATGTTAATCACGCCGGCAACAGCCTCAGATCCATACGTGGCTGAGGCTCCGTCGGTTAAAATCTCGATACGGTCTATCATGTTAACTGGAAACTGGTTTACGTCGGTAAAGAGTTGCCCGGAACTGTCGACAACCGGTGCGAGCCCCGCTCTGCGTCCGTTGATGAGGGTAAGCGTCGAGCCAACGCCTAAGCCTCTTAGTGAAAATTGCGATGTTCCCTGAAGGACTGTTACATCCTGCGCGAGCAGTGACCCTGTGTTTGCGGTGATCCCCTTCAATAAATCCTGGAATTGGAGCGCGCCAGTGTCCTTGATGCCCATCTGCCCGATCGTTTGAACCGGAGACGGCGCCTGAAAATCGCGGCGGCGAGCGCGCATGTTAGATCCCGTGACAACAATCGTATCGACAATACCCGAGCTGTCTTGATGATCGAATGACTGTGCAAGCACGCTTGGCGCCGCAGCAGCAACCGCGATGAATGCAGTGCAAACGATGCCGAAAAGCAATTGCGGGCTATGGCGGCGCGACATTGTCGGCTTACCTCCTAAAAACTAAATGCTATCGATGAAAGCGACCGAGGAGCAGGTGAGAATAAGGTAAATAGAAAGCCTGAATGAACATGTAAGATATGCATCACAGCAGTCTCACGCCTAGAGCACGTCTGTTTTAATTAGATGCACACGGGCGTGCTCCAGGCCTTTGTTTTGACGGTCGAACAATTGTTGGACCTTTTGCGCAAAAGCCGGTAGCCGCTTTTGCGCGACACGCTTTCGCATAAAAGGCTGGCCGGGCGCGGTAGAGAAAATTTTGTATAATTGAGAAGCGCCTAAGAATAGGCATTTGCCAAGTCAGTCTACGTATTTAATTAGACTGACCTCATCCCCACGCTTGTGGGCTTACCCTTATCTCTTAGGGCGTGTCGCACAAAAGCGGCTACCGGTTATTGCGTAAAAGACTTGGCGTCAAAACAAAGACCGAAAGCACGTCATCCGAATTCGATGAAACGAGACGTGCTCTAAAGCGCCTCTTCTTCAATCGGAATCAGGCAGACGCTTTAAGTCTTTGTTTTTTCGCATTTCCGGACGGCCAACCGCACACACTTGGCCTGGAAATGCTTTAAATCGACAATCTGGGCTTTACCGTACCGGAAGTGGTTATCATACCGCTGTGCTTCACGTTAACGATATATCTACCTATGGCGTCCTCTACAGCGACCTACCGCGAGGCGTATAGTTGTCAATTTCGACGAGGTAATTGATCTTTGAGAAAAATGGCTCCCCGAACTGGACTCGAACCAGTGACCCGCTGATTAACAGTCAGCTGCTCTACCAACTGAGCTATCGGGGAATAGCCGCGCTAAGAAGCAAGCCTATAGCAAAGCGACAACGGGAAATCCATCTCTTTTTCGCCAAACCGCTATTTGCAAGATGCTT
>JBCDAD010000088.1:0-5952 GCA_039186325.1 Pseudomonadota bacterium
TGGAAGGCGCGAATGTATACGATATTCTGAGGGCGGATAAACTTGTGTTGACGCGCGCCGCTGTTGAAGGTTTGGAGGCGCGCCTCAAATGAGCAAAGAACAATCAACTGGCGAGCTTCACGAGAAGCACTACAACACGTTAATGTCTCCGGTCATTACGGAGAAATCAACGATCGCCTCGGAAAATAATCAAGTGGTGTTTCAAACGCCGCTTTCTGCTTCGAAGCCGGAAATCAAAGAAGCAGTTGAAGCGTTGTTCAAAGTGAAAGTAAAAGCAGTGAACACGCTTGTTGTAAAAGGCAAAAACAAACAATTCCGGGGGCGTAAATATACGCGGTCAACAGTTAAAAAAGCGGTTGTGACTCTAGAAGAAGGTCACTCCATTGATGTGACGACCGGACTTTAGGGAACGGAAATAAAAAAATGGCCTTAAAGAGTTTCAAACCAACCACGCCCACACGACGCAATCTTGTCCTGATTGACAGGAGCGAGTTATGGAAGGGTAAGCCCGAGAAGTCTTTGACCGAAGGCCTGACGTCTAAAGGTGGTCGGAACAATGTTGGGCGTATTACGGTTCGACGTCGCGGAGGCGGCGCGAAAAAGACCTATCGTGTGGTTGATTTCAAGCGCCGCAAATTTGATATCGAGGCGAAAATCGAGCGCCTGGAGTATGATCCCAACCGCACGGCTTTCATTGCACTGATCAAATATCTCGATGGTGAACTGTCGTATATTATTGCGCCGCAACGGGTGAAGGTTGGCGATAAGGTCATCTCTGGTGAGAAGGTCGACGTTAAACCGGGTAACGCGATGCCTTTGCGTTCTATCCCTGTTGGAACGATTATTCATAATGTCGAACTGAAGCCCGGCAAAGGCGGTCAGTTTGCACGTTCGGCGGGCGCTTATGCTCAGCTGGTTGGCCGTGACGGACCAATGGGTCAGGTGCGATTGCAATCCGGCGAAGTTCGTTTGGTGCCAGGCGACTGCCTTGCAACGATTGGCGCGGTTTCGAACGCTGACCATATGAACACTACTGTTGGGAAGGCAGGGCGAAATCGGCATAAGGGCCGCCGTCCATCCGTACGCGGTGTTGTTATGAACCCTGTTGATCACCCTCATGGCGGCGGCGAGGGCCGAACATCTGGCGGTCGTCACCCGGTTACGCCATGGGGTAAACCGACTAAAGGCGCCAAAACGCGCGCCAAGAAAAAACCGTCTAATAAATTGATTTTAAGATCGCGGCATGCGCGTAAGAAAAAGCGATAACGGGACGCTGGAGAAAAGATAATGACTCGATCTGTTTGGAAAGGCCCGTTTGTTGACCGCTATCTTCTGAAGAAGGCGGAAGAAGCACAAGACGGCAAGCATAAAGGCGGCGTGAAAACGTGGTCACGGCGATCAACAATTCTGCCGCAATTCGTTGGCCTTACATTCAATGTCTACAATGGACAGAAATTTATCCCTGTTCACGTCACTGAAGATATGGTCGGCCAGAAACTGGGTGAGTTCTCTCCGACGCGGACCTATTTTGGTCATGGTGCCGACAAAAAGGCGAGACGGAAGTAGTCATGAGCAAGCAGAAGAACGAACGACGCTTGGACGACAATCAAGCGATGGCTAAAGGGCGGATGATCAAAACATCTCCGCAAAAACTGAATCTTGTTGCGGAACTTATTCGCGGCAAACCCGTTGAAAAAGCGATGGCTGAATTGGCGTTTTCTCGTAAACGCGTCGCCCAGAATGTGAAGAAAGTACTCGAGAGCGCAATCGCGAATGCCGAAAATAACCACGATCTCGACATTGACTCGTTGGTTGTTGATCAGGCGTTTGTCGGCAAAAATCTGGTCATGAAACGGTGGCGTGCGCGTGCGCGCGGCCGCGTCGGTAGAATCCAAAAGCCGTTTGCGGAAATCACCATCGTTGTTAAAGAAGCTGAGGAGGCCGCCTAATGGGCCAGAAAGTTAACCCTATCGGCTTGCGCCTCGGGATCAACCGGACGTGGGACTCGCGTTGGTTTGCTGGCAAGGCAGCCTATGGCGATCTTCTGCACGAGGACCTCGCGATCCGGAAATATCTTGAGAAACGCCTCTCTCAAGCCGGTGTTTCGCGGATAGTTATTGAACGGCCACATAAGAAGTGCCGCGTCACAATTTACACAGCTCGTCCGGGCGTCGTGATTGGCAAGAAAGGCGCGGATATCGAAAAACTGCGTCAGGAACTGTCTAAGCTGTCCTCTTCGGAAACAGTTTTAAACATTGTTGAGATTCGTAAGCCGGAAGTCGATTCAACTTTGGTCGCAGAGAATATCGCCCAACAGCTGGAGCGCCGCGTAGCGTTTCGTCGGGCAATGAAACGAGCCATGCAAACGGCTCAACGCATGGGCGCGCTTGGTATACGAATTAATGTTTCTGGTCGTCTTGGCGGTGCAGAGATCGCGAGAATGGAATGGTACCGGGAAGGCCGGGTGCCGCTGCATACACTTCGCGCCGATATTGACTATGGCGTTGCGACGGCGCGCACCACTTATGGTGCAATCGGTGTGAAGGTCTGGATCTTCAAAGGCGAGATCATGGAACATGATCCGATGGGGCAAGAGAAGCGTTTGATCGATGCGCAAACTGGCGGTGTTGGACAGTCACGTCCGCAGTCGCGGGCGTAAGGCGTCGTAAAGGTGTTTGGAGCGTAACTGATGTTGCAGCCAAAAAAGACAAAATTCCGGAAGATGCACAAAGGCCGGATTAAGGGTGTCGCCAAAGGCGGTACAGATCTTAATTTTGGATCGCATGGTCTTAAAGCGATGGAACCGGAACGTGTGACCGCACGTCAGATCGAAGCAACCCGTCGTGCGATCACGCGGGCGATGAAGCGAGCTGGACGCGTATGGATTCGGGTTTTCCCCGATGTGCCAGTTTCAAAGAAGCCAACCGAAGTACGGATGGGTAAAGGCAAGGGCTCGGTCGAGTACTGGGCCGCTAAAGTAAAACCGGGCCGGATTATGTTTGAGATCGACGGTGTTCCGGATGATGTGGCGCGCGAGGCGCTCTCGTTGGGGGCGGCGAAACTCCCGATCAAAACGCGCATCGTGACGCGCGTTGGTGAATAGGAGCGGATGACATGAAGGCGAGCGAAGTCCGCGACATGACGAGCGACGAACTGAAAGATAAGCTTCTTCAGTTGCGCAAAGAGCAATTTAATCTGCGATTTCAGAAGGCGACGAACCAGCTTGAGAAAACGTCGCGGGTTGGCGAAGTGCGCAGAGATATCGCGCGCATCAAGACAATTCTGGGTGAAAAATCCCGTGCGGAAGCGAATTAGGAAGAAGGCGGAATAATATGCCCAAACGTATTTTGCAGGGACCGGTCGTTAGCGACAAAGGTGATAAGACGGTTGTGGTGAAGGTTGAGCGGATCTTTACCCATCCCCTTTTCAAGAAAACTGTTCGTCGTTCTAACCGTTTCCACGCGCATGACGAAAAGAACGAATACAAAACCGGCGATTTGGTTCGCATACAGGAATGTGCGCCGAAATCGAAATTGAAACGTTGGGAAGTCATCGGCGTCGGTTCCAAGGGGTAATTTTGGCGCCTCGCTTTGCGCGGCGCTGTTAGGTGAATAATGGAGGATCATTATGATCCAGATGCAGTCAAATTTGGACGTCGCCGATAATTCCGGCGCCAAGCGTGTTCAGTGCATCAAAGTGCTTGGCGGCGCGAAACGCAAATATGCCGGTGTCGGCGACATCATTGTCGTATCCGTCAAGGAAGCGATACCACGCGGCCGCGTAAAAAAAGGTCAGGTCATGAAGGCGGTAGTCGTTCGTACTGCGAAAGATATTAAGCGTCGCGATGGTTCTGTTATTCGTTTTGATAACAATGCGGCTGTTTTGATCAATAACAATAAAGAGCCGATCGGTACACGGATCTTCGGCCCTGTGACGCGTGAATTACGCGCAGCCAAGCACATGAAGATCGTGTCGCTCGCGCCGGAGGTGCTTTAGTTATGGCGGCTAAGATTAAAAAAGGCGACAAAGTCATCGTGCTCGCAGGTAAGGACCGCGGCGCTGAGGGCGAAGTGCTCGAAGTTATGCCTAAGCGCGACAGAGTCGTCGTTCGTGGCGTCAATGTTATCAAAAAGCACCAGAAACCTTCTCAAACAGAGCAGGGCGGAATTCTGACACGCGAAGCGCCAATACATATTTCAAACATTGCGTTGCGTGATCCGGAGAGCGGTAAAGCGACCCGTGTTGGTTTCAAATTTGATGATGGAAAAAAAGTGCGGATCGCGAAAGCATCTGGCGAGGTAATCGATGGCTGAGGCAATAGACTATCAACCCCGGCTGAAAACGCAGTATAATGACGTTATCGCCGCCAAACTGTTTGAACAGTTTGGGTACAAAAATAAGCTGATGACTCCCAAGCTTGAGAAAGTGGTTCTCAATATGGGTGTCGGCGATGCTGTCAATGATCGCAAAGCGGTTGAGGCTGCTTATCAGGATATGACACTGATCGCCGGGCAAAAGCCGGTCGTCACAAAAGCGAAAAAGTCTATCGCTGGTTTCAAGTTGCGTGACGGCATGGCGGTTGGCGTAAAGGTTACATTGCGTAAAGACCGGATGTTCGAGTTCGTTGATCGGCTTGTAACGATCGCCTTGCCGCGGGTTCGAGACTTTCGCGGTTTGTCGCCTAAGAGTTTCGATGGGCGCGGCAATTACGCGATGGGATTAAAAGAGCACATCGTGTTCCCGGAAATTGACTACGACAAAGTCGATAAAATCCGGGGCATGGATATTATTGTTTGCACGTCGGCCAAAACAGATGACGAGGCGCGTGCGTTGTTAGCGGAATTAAATTTTCCGTTTCGGCAGTAAACGGAAAGGAATTGGGCGAGGTCCGCATGATGCGGAAACCGGCTTAAAAGGAGACGATATGGCGAAGAAAGCAATGGTCGAGCGTGATTTAAAACGCAGACGCCTGGCGAAGAAGTTTGAAGCTAAGCGTGAAGCGCTGCGCGCGATCATCAATGATCAGGAAAAACCGGCCGATGAGCGGTTTGATGCAGTGCTGAAGCTTGCTGAGTTGCCGCGCAATAGTTCTGAGACACGTATTCGAAATCGGTGTCAGGTCACGGGCCGTCCGCGCGGATACTATCGTAAACTAAAGATGTCCCGGATTGCGCTTCGTGAACTCGGTTCGCAAGGCAAAGTTCCCGGTCTGGTTAAGTCGAGTTGGTAAGGGGGCGAACAGAAAATGGCGATTAACGATCCTATTGGTGATTTGATCACCCGTATCCGCAACGCGCAGATGCGGCGCCACTCTTCGATGGTTGCGCCCGCATCAAAATTACGCGGCTGGGTCCTCGATGTTTTGGAGTCCGAAGGGTACATCCGCGGATATGCCCGTGTTGAAAAAGATGGTGAAAAGCCGACTTTTGAAGTTGAGTTAAAATATTTCGACGGATCACCAGTTATCCAGAATATTAAACGGGTCTCCAAGCCCGGCCGACGAGTATACTCATCTGTCTCTGATTTGCCGTCTGTTCGTAATGGACTGGGCATTTCTATCGTGTCGACGCCGAAGGGCGTTATGTCGGATGCGGCTGCGCGCGACGCAAATGTCGGCGGCGAAGTCCTGTGTCAGGTTTACTAAAGGATTAGGAGCGAGACTATGTCCCGCATCGGAAAAAGACCAATTCCCGTGCCCGGCGGTGTGACAGTGACTGTGGATGGTCAGGCTGTAAGAGCCAAAGGCCCGAAAGGCGAACTTGATTTTGTCGTTAATGATCTGTGTACAGTTGCTTTGGAAGGCGACGAAATAGCGATTAAGCCTATCAATAATTCTAAGCCCGCTCGCTCTATGTGGGGAATGAGCCGAACACGCATCGCTAACATGATTGATGGCGTAACAAGTGAATTTTCGAAGTCGCTTGAACTTGTCGGCGTTGGATACAGGGCCCA
>JBCDAD010000089.1:0-5943 GCA_039186325.1 Pseudomonadota bacterium
GGCTCTAAAGGCGCTCACGTTGCACTGCATCACAAAATCTTAAGGTTACAGCGCACAATTATCCGTGATCGCCACGCGCCGAGCGCTAGCCCGGCTCGGCAAACCCGCGTATGGGGATGGGGTGACCGATTTACGCAGCCAGCCAGCCCCGCCGCCCCTATCGCAATCGTCGCAACGTGACCAACGCTTGCGACCAGAAGAAATCTTTTCAGATATTGACGACGCACTGGAGCGCATCGCAGCCCATTGCAACGCGTATCGCGGCGGATCAACCTGGCGTTCGATTGCACAGCTCGCCTTGAACCTGTCGCTTTATGGCGGGCTGATCGCTGCGTGTTTTCTCCTCATTCGGAGCGGTTTTTGGTGGGCGTCGCTCATATTGTCGATTCCCGCAGCCGGCATGCTCGTTCGCCTTTTTATCATTCAACATGATTGCGGCCATGGCTCATTTTTCTCTAACAAACGCGCAAACCATGCCGTCGGCTGGATATTAAGTTTGTTCACATTTACGCCCTTTGGCTTTTGGCGCGACGCCCATAATCGCCATCACGCCCATTCCGGCAATCTAACCCGTCGCGGCATGGGCGGTGTGGATACGCTTACAGTTGAGGAGTTCAAGCGTCTCTCTCCGTTTAAAAAAGCGCTCTACAAATTTTATCGCCATCCCTTCACGCTGCTGATCCTGGGTCCGCCGATATACTTTATTTTGCTCCAGCGCATCCCCCACGCAGGTCCCATGCCGTATACGGAAGTCTATATGGGGATGCAGAGCCGCCATATATGGCGGAGCGTCATGCTGCTCAACGGTGCGCTTTTATTCATTTATGGTTTTATCATGGCTGGGTTTGGCGTCGGCGCGACGCTTCTTGTATTTGTGCCGGCCGTCTCGCTTGCCGGAACGATCGGCACCTGGTTATTTTATATTCAACATCAATATGAGGATGCGTATTGGCGCCCCCATGAACGCTGGGATTATAAACGCGCGGCGCTCTTTGGCTCATCCCATTATGATTTGCCGCCGTTACTGCAATGGTTTACCGGCAATATCGGCTTACATCACATTCATCACTTGTGCAGCCTAATTCCAAATTATCGTCTACAGGAGTGCTTTGATGCGAGTACTGATCTTCAAAAACTACCCAAGCTGACCATTCGCGAGAGCCTTCGATGCGCGCGCCTCGCCCTTTGGGACGAACAGTGTGAACGCATGGTGAGTTTTCGCGCAGCGGCGTAATTTCGCCGCTGCGCCGTCGCCAGGAGAATTTTATTGACCCGGCAGCTGGTAATCGATCGCTGCGCCCGGCCCCAATGGTAGCCCCAAGGCGACCCAAAAAATCACCATCACAAGCCCGCTCAACATCAAGAAGACTGAATACGGGATCATGGTGGCCGTCAGACTACCGAGACCAAATTGCGGCTGCCATCGCTGGCAGAAGGTCAAAATCAACGGAAAGTAGACCATCAGTGGTGTGATGATATTGGTCGCGGAATCCCCGACCCGATACGCCGCCGTCGTCATTTCCGGGGATACATTCAGCAGCATCAGCATTGGCACCATAACGGGCGCGAGCAGCGCCCATTTCGCCGAGGCCGATCCTACGAAGAGATTGACGACGCCCGTCAGCAACACCAACAGCCCAAGCGTAATCGGCATGGGCAGCCCCGAACTCTCAATAGCGCCGGCGCCTTGCACCGCAAAGATCAGTCCGAGATTTGACCACTTAAACATCGCCACAAAATGCGCCGCCGCGAAAGCGAGCACGAGATAGTAGCCGAGATCCTTCATCGCGCCGGTCATCATCTCGACAATGTCACGATGGTTTTTGACGGTTCCGGCAGCCGCGCCATAGGCCCAGCCCGCGGCAAGAAATAAAATGAAAAACCCGGCCACCAACGACTTGTAGAAAGGCGATAACCGCGCCTGCGGCTCTGCGTTTTCATCGATCAGCGGCGTGCCGGGACCAAGCGTGAAATATAACCACAGAAGGCAGACCGCGATGGTGGCGATGAGCGCCCACCACAAGCCCTTGCGTTGGCCAGGCTCCAACGGCTTATCACCGGTCTCCAGGAGCTTACCGGATTCGCCGGCTGGCTCATACGCGCCGAGGCGCGGCTCGATAATCCGATCCGTGACGAACCACACCACGGGCAGGAAGATGAATGTCATCGCAACAATAAAATACCAATTGCCGGCGATGTTCGCGTCCCAGCCCGGCACGATCGCCTCGGCGGCTTCTTCAGTAATGCCGAACAGCAACGCATCGAGTTGTCCCGGCAGGATGTTCGCAGAAAATCCGCCGGATACGCCTGCAAATGCAGCGGCAATGCCGGCGATTGGATGCCGGCCTGCAGCGGCGAACAAAACGCCGGCTAAGGGGATCAAGACAACGTAAGCCGCGTCGGCGGCGAGATTGCCGATCATGGCGACAAGCGCGACCATCGGTGTCAGGAGGAATTTCGGGGCATTGCGCACGCCGGCGCGCATGGCCGTCCCGAATAAACCTGTCCGCTCGGCGACGCCGGCGCCCAGCATAACGACCAACACATATCCCAAAGGGTGGAAATGGGTGAAGGTCTGAGGCATCTCGACCCACAGCTTTTGGATGTTTTCAGCAGACAACAAACTCAGCGCTGTAATAATGACCGGCTCGCCCGTTCCCTCGACCGTTTCAACCGGGTGTGGCGCAGCGTAGCCCGCAAGCGCAGCAATGACGCTCACCACAACCAATCCCAAGATTAGATAGAAAAAAATGAAAACCGGGTCCGGTAGCTTGTTCCCGGTGCGTTCGATCCAACCCAATATTCCCGTTTGATGCTCAACGGGCGCCGCCGCTGTCGCCATATGCGAACTCCTTGCTCGAAATTTTCGCCGATTTTGAAGAAAAAGCAGGCGCAAATCAAATTGTTACCCGAGCGCCCAGCGTAAATTCGGGACGACCGACCAAACCGGCCGCCCAAATCACGGGGCTCATTTCGCAGACAGTATTATCAAAAAATCGATTTGAATACTCATCATCGCCGCCGTCGCACGACGCTCCTTGCGTTGCGTAAGTGTCTGTCGCCAATTCTGATGTTCCAGTTGTCCGCCTAGAGGTCGGCTGCACACGGAAAAGTTTTTATATCGGGCTCGCTCTAATGGGGGCGTTGCGCGGAGACGCGCGTAAATCGCACGAAGACCGCGCCCCGCGACCGAAAACGCAATGTCACCCTCGATGCTGCGGCTCAGGACCGCAACCGAAAAGTCAAATTAAGGGTGTTGACCTATGGTGTGTTGCCTTAAACTGATAAAAAATCTGGGGATTGATGATGAATTGGCTACGTAAGAACTCAATTTTCGCCGTAATTTTGGGGGCGCTGGGACTAAGCGTATTTCTGGCGCCGTTAGCGTCATCACAATCTGACGGGGAACAGGAGACCAGCGCGCTCGCCTCCTTGCCCCTTCGGCTGATCGGACCTGCCTATCCGTCCGGGCGCATTTCCGATTTTGCGTTCTTCTCCGGCGGACATCACGATTATCTTGTCGGGACCGCGTCCGGCGGCTTGTGGCGAACAAAGAATGCAGGCGCGACCTGGACGCCCATCTTTGACAAGGAGGGCGCATACGCAATTGGCGTGGTGGAAATCGCGCCGTCAGACGAAAACACGGTCTGGGTCGGCACTGGTGAGAACAATTCCCAACGCTCCGTCGCGTTTGGCGATGGCGTATACAAATCCACTGACCGCGGCGCGACCTGGAAAAATATGGGCCTTAAAGATTCAGGCCACATTAGCCAGATCTGGATTCACCCGAACGACGCCAACACGGTGTTGGTCGCGGCGCAGGGTCCATTATGGTCAGGCGGCGGCGACCGCGGCATGTACAAAACCACCGATGGCGGGGAGACCTGGAACCAGGTCTTAGAGATTGATGAACACACCGGCGTAAACGAGTTCATCGTTCATCCGGAAAACTTCGATCTCATCATTGCATCGAGCTATCAGCGCCGCCGTCATGTCTGGGTACTGATCAATGGCGGCCCGGGCTCCGCCATTCATCGCTCGGCCGATGGCGGTGAGACATGGACAGAAATCAAAGCCGGCATGCCAAAGGACGATATGGGCCGCATTGGTCTCGCCATGGCGCCGTCAAATCCAAACATGCTGTATGCGATTATCGAGGCGCAGGACGACGAAAAGGGCGTTTATCGCTCAACCGACTTTGGGCAGCGTTGGGAAAAACGCTCCGGCCACATGACCACGAGCCCTCAATACTACAATGAAATAATCGTCGATCCGAAAGATGAAAACACGCTCTACTCTCTCGACACGTTTTCCAAACGCTCCCGGGATGGCGGCAAAACCTTTACTGATCTGAACGCATCGCACCGACATGTGGACGACCACGCGTTGTGGATCGATGAGAACAATACCGACCACCTGATTATTGGCGGAGACGGCGGAATTTATGAGAGCTGGGATGGCGGCGACTTATGGCGTCACATGAATAATCTGCCGATTGTCCAGTTTTACCGAATTCAGCCCGATAATGCTGAGCCTTTTTACAATGTTTGCGGCGGAACGCAGGACAATAACTCTCTATGCGGACCATCGCGGACAACGCTGGTTCATGGCGTCACCAATTCTGACTGGCATATCGTCCTGGGCGGCGACGGGTATAAGCCGCAAATCGATCCGCGCGATCCAAATATTGTCTACACTCAGTATCAGTATGGCGGCCTCGCACGATATGACCGCCGCACGCAGGAAAGAGTGTTTTTAACGCCGCAACCGCCAAACGGCGATCCCGCCTATAAATGGAACTGGAACACACCCCTATTGATCAGTCCGCACAATCCGGATCGCATTTATTATGCAGCCGAGTATTTATTTGCATCCAATGATCGCGGCGACACCTGGGAAATCATCAGTCCTGATTTGACAAGGCAGCTGGACCGTAATGCGCTTGAAGTGATGGGCCGGGTCTGGAGCGTCGACGCCATCGCAAAAAATGACTCCACTTCCATTTTCGGGGCGGCGATTGCGCTTAGCGAAAGTCCGTTGGCGGAAGGCCTGATTTACGTCGGAACGGATGACGGCGTAATCTCGGTCACTGAAGACAATGGCGCAAACTGGCGACGCACGGAAGCGGTTGGCGGCGTCCCGCAGATGACCTTGGTAGAAGATATCATTGCATCGGTTCATGACGCCGGCGTTGCTTACGCAGCGTTCGACAACCACAAACGGGGCGATCACAAACCATACATCTACCGCACCGACAATCGCGGCGTCTCATGGCGTTCTATTTCGGGCGATTTGCCGGACTGGGGCGCAGTGCACACCATTGCGGAGGATCACGTTGATCCCAATTTGTTATTTGTCGGCACGGAGTTCGGTCTTTTTTATAGCCAGAACGGCGGACAGAACTGGACGCAATTAAAAACAAATTTTCCCACTATTGATGTGCGCGACATCGAAATCCAGCGGCGCGAAAATGATCTTGTCATCGGCACTTTCGGCCGGGGCATCTATATCCTTGATGATTATTCGCCGCTTCGCACCAGCGCCGATGCGGTCGCAACCGCGGAAGCAACGCTATTCCCGGTCCGCGACCCGTGGCTTTATATCGAAGGCGATTTATGGGGAACGTGGGGCGGCGCCCAAGCGTTCAACGGCGACAATTTCTGGTATGCGGAAAACCCGCCTTTTGGCGCTGTATTCACTTACACCTTGCGCGATGGGCTGAAATCACTCGCCAAGACACGCCGGGAAGCGGAGATTGAAATCGAAAAAGATGGCGGGGACACACCCTATCCGAGCTGGGAAGAATTGCGCGCCGAGGACCGGGAAGATGAACCGGCGATCGTGTTCACCGTTACAGATTCAAACGGCGCAGTTGTCCGCCGATTCACTGGCCCCCATAGCAAAGGCTTGCACCGCGTCGCATGGGATTTGCGCTATGCAGCC
>JBCDAD010000090.1:0-5748 GCA_039186325.1 Pseudomonadota bacterium
AGCGAACGGGTTGTTCGCCACCTGCATTCAACATGAAATGGATCACCTGGAAGGCGTTCTCTTTGTCGATCATTTATCGCGCCTGAAACGCGAGCGCATCTTGAAAAAGCTCAAAAAAGAACAGCGCCTGGCCGCTGTCTCAGCCTGAAAAAGTAACGGACACCCGCCCCATGCGTCTTGCCTTCATGGGCACGCCTGAATTTTCCGCCCCGACCCTCAGCGAGCTAGTCGCCGCCGGACATGATGTGGCGATGGTTTATACGCGCGAACCGAGGCCCTCGGGCCGTGGCAAGGTTTTGAAAAAATCACCTGTCCACAGACTTGCTGAAGATCTCGGCCTCCCCATCCGTACACCGAAGACATTCCGGCATGTAGACGAGATCAGTTTCTTCCGATCGCTAAATCTCGATGTCGCTATTGTGGTCGCTTATGGACTGATCCTGCCCCAAGACGCTCTCGATGCGCCGCGCTATGGATGTCTCAATCTTCACGCCTCTTTATTGCCGCGCTGGCGCGGCGCAGCGCCCATCCATCGCGCGATCATCGCCGGCGACACGATGACCGGCATTCAGGTAATGCAAATGGAGGCTGGTCTCGACACCGGACCCATATTGCTCTCAGAGACGGTCCAGATTGGACCTGACGACACCGCCGGAACGCTGCATGACAAGCTGAGCCGAATCGGCGCGCAACTGGCGCCGAGATCGCTTGCGGCTCTGGCCCGCGGCGCGCTTCAATCAACCCCGCAAAACGATAAAGGCGTAACTTACGCAGAAAAGATTTCGCCAGCCGAGGCTGAAATCGACTGGACGGCGCCCGCAGCAATGGTTGATCGGCGCATACGGGGAATGTCGCCGTTTCCCGGCGCCTGGATTGTGGCCCAGACTGGTGAGCGCATAAAAATCCTGTTCTCGGCGTTAGCTGATGGCGAGGGCTCGCCGGGTGAAATCCTAAGCATTGATGACGGGATTGTTATCGCCTGCGGCGATGGCGCCGTTGCGCTTCACACCCTTCAGAGGCCGGGAAAAAAACCGCAACCGGCAAATGTTTTCTTACGCGGCTTGGCGATATCGCCTGGCGAATGTCTCTGATCATGCCGCGCTACCGGCTGACAATTGAATATGACGGCGGCTCCTTTGTCGGCTGGCAACGCCAAAAGAATGGCGAGAGCGTTCAAAGCGCTGTTGAAGACGCGTTTGGTAAATTTACTGGACAAACGCCCACAATTTTTTCCGCCGGGCGCACAGACGCCGGCGTGCACGCTCTCGCCATGACAGCCCATGTTGATCTTGATAAAGATTTTTCAGCTGACGTTGTGCGCGATGCGTTAAATTTTCATCTGCGGCCAGCGGCCATTTCAATCCTTGATACGCAGATCGTATCACCCGAATTCCATGCACGCTTCTCATGTGTAGAGAGGCGATACCAATACCGGATCGCCAATCGACGACCGCCGCTCGCTCTCGACGCCGGGCGCCTCTGGCAGGTTCCCCAAATTCTTGACGCTGAAGCGATGCATCGGGCTGGCAAAGCATTGGAAGGAAAGCACGATTTTACAACCTTTCGGGCCGCCGCATGCCAGTCGAATTCGCCCATCCGCACACTAACGAAAATCAGCGTTTCCCGATATGACGAAGAAGTTGTTATCGCCTGCGCCGCGCCTTCATTCCTTCACCACCAGGTGCGATCCATCGCCGGCGCACTCGTCGAAGTTGGGAAGGGTCGCTGGCGTGAGCAAGATCTCGGCGACGCGTTAGACGCTAAAAACCGGGCACGGTGCGGTCCGGTTGCGCCGGCGCACGGACTTTATTTCGTTAAAGCGATCTACGAAAAGAGTTGAAGCAACCCTAGCGCAACATAGCTAACAGATGCATTGGCGACCACACCGATCAATAACAAGACGGCGATCAACGCAATCGCCATCCCGACGTCAAGCGGTAGGGACGCGCGCAATACACGCCAAAGCAACACGATCGAAAACGCCAGGGCTGGAAAATAGAAAAGCGAAAAAATATTCGCATCCGCAGTCATACCGAGGATAACCAACGGCCCAGCGACAACGATAGCAATGATCAATTGCGCCCAATTGTAGCTCACGATGGCGCCTGCGGCTTTTTCCGTTGCGCCCAACAAGCGGGCAGTAAAAATCAACGCAGCAAGGCCAATCGCCCAATCCAGCAGGAAAACAGTTGTTTTGGCGGTCAGGAAAACCGCAATGGGCGCCTCGCTCAACGCGCTGGATCTGATATCCGGCGACATCAGCGCAGCACGCCGGGCCGACGTCACCGCCAATAGCGTAAAAGGCGCCGAGAGGATAATCGCGGCCAACGAGCGGAAAACCCCGCTGTGGCTATTGTCGAGATCGCTGTGTGGATCACCGCCGCCAAAAGCCAATCGCCAGACGCCGCGCACATGTTGTCCCGCATAGTCGAAATCAATCATGCCGATCCGCCGAATTCTTCGAAATACCGACGGATGATTTGCTCATAAATCTCCGTCAGCTGTTCGATATCGCCAACCGCCGCGCACTCATTTGTTTTGTGCATGGTTGCGCCGACAAGACCGAACTCCGCCACCGGCGCCATGTCTTTGATGAAACGCGCATCTGAAGTCCCGCCAGACGTCGACAATTCCGGGCGCCGTCCCGTTGTTGATTCAACACAGTCAGAGATAAGTCCGATAAACCGGGCATCGGTTGTCAAAAACGCTTCGCCGGAAACGGCCGCTGTCAATTCGTAATCGGCGCCCGTCTCTTGCGCCATAACATCCAGCCGTTTGCGCAACCAGGCTTCGATCGAAGCGCCAGTCCAGTTCGGGTTAAAACGAATATTAAATCGCGCGGTCGCTTTTTCCGGAATGACATTATGAGCAGGGTTTCCGATATGAATATCGGTGATCTGCAGGCCGGAGGGCTGAAACCGCTCATAGCCCTCGTCTACGGGCGACTCACTTAACATGATCAGCTTACGGACAAGAGCCGGGATCGGATTACTGGCGCGTTCCGGATAGGCGACGTGGCCCTGCACCCCCTTGACCGTTAGCCAGCAATTGATGCTGCCGCGCCGACCAACCTTGATCATGTCGCCCATTTTTTCCGGATTGGTTGGCTCGCCGACGAGACAGTGGTCAAAGGATTGGCCATTGTCTCTTAGCCAGTCCAGCACTTTGCGCGTGCCGTTGACCGCGGGACCTTCTTCGTCTCCCGTAATCAATAAAGATAGCCCGCCGGTCACCGCACCCGCCTCCAGCGCCTTGGCCGCCGCGACAACAAATGCGGCGATGGCGCTTTTCATATCCGCCGCCCCTCGGCCGGTGATGACGCCGTCCGTGAGCGCCGCATCGAATGGCGGTGCGCGCCATGCGCTTTCTTCGCCTGGCGGAACAACATCTGTGTGCCCGGCGAAACACAGCCGCGGCCGCGCTTCGCCAATCCAGGCGTATAGATTATCGACATCTTCGAATTTCAGGCGCTCGCAGGAAAAGCCAAGATACCGCAATGCACCGGTCAGGATATCGAGCGCACCGTCATCAACCGGCGTAACAGAGCGCCGCTGAATAAGGCTCCGGGTCAATTCAATCGGGTCAAGATGCGTCATCGCGCGAACACACTACTCATAACCGACTGATATCATCCGCCTGACCGAAAAAAACAATCTTTATGGCCAGTCAAAAATTATATAGGCGTTTAACTTGTCGATGTCGTCCCATTGCGAATACGCAATGGCGATCCGTCAAATTTCGTCAAAGTGAATCCATCGAAGGTTTCGTTATAAGTGCGTGAAAGATCACTCAGCAAGCCGATCGCCTGTTGTTCGCCGACTAGCAACCCGTCAATGCCGTCGGAGCGATAATGCACGCCCGCCCAATCGCGCCCAAGCGCGATGTTGCTAGCGAGTTTGTTCAACTCGCCCCCAACTGTAAGGTCCGAACCGCTATAGGAATTCAAATTCGATCCATCCGCCGATGCGATCACAGGTGATGCAAAAACGGCGGCCTCATTAAAGAAGGCTTTTAAAACGGTGCAACAGGCGCCGGCGACGCTCGCGTGCCCGGCCGGATAGGCGGGATGTGTGGGCGAACCCTCGCGATAAGCCATTGGCAGAAACGCCCCGCCATTGCGCAACATCAACCGCCCTACCCCGTCGGTGAACCCCAGCCATTCCGGTAAGCCATAATCGCGATCCCCCGTCATTTGATAGTGGAGCCGACCGCCATAGACTTCCGGTCGCAAACGACGATGAACCAGCCATTTCTGATACCATGCGCCAGTAAGCGCCAAATTGCCGGCGCGGGTGACGGCATCCAGAACATCCGGCGCGCCAAAATTAACAAAGGCGTCTTGGGTCTGTGAGGCCGCATAAGGGTTAGACGCCGAAGCCGCTTCGGGGAGAGAAACCAATATCAACGCAGCGTTTAAATAGGCCTGGAATGAGAAATCCTGATGGACGTATTCGCCGAGGGCGCGCGCGTCGTTAATGTACCGCGGACTGCCGAGCAACAATGGATCACCGCCGCCACCGCGCTGAACCGCCAACCAGGACGCAGGGTCCGTCATGTAATCCAATGCCGGTCGCGGCGCGCCATAGCGTTGTTGGAAATCCAGATTGCCATACGCGAAAGGCGACCAGAGAAACTGGCTGACATAAGGGCCCGTAAGATCACCAGTCGTCTCCCCACGAAAAATTAGGGAAGGTGTGACCGCGCCATTTTCTAAAGGACCGACGCGTTGCGGTCCGGCGTTCAGATCGTCAGCCGCCGCTTGAATAAGATCACTGGAATTATAATCTGCAAACGGCACATCCCGGCAGATAGCTTTCCAATAAAGCTCCGCCATTTCAGCGGCTGTTTCATCGCTGGCGAAAGCAGGGGCAGGGCGCATCCAGGTCGCTTGCCCATCAACGCCGGACAAAACGAATCTGTAAGCCCCTTGCGGATTTGCAAGACGGGCTGTCCCACCGAGGGGAATGCGTTCAAAATCCGCTCCATTTCCGCTTTGCAGAGCAGTCAGCAGAGATTGGTACGCATCCTGCGAAACCTCGCCGAATTCATTATGCGGCAGGCTCTTGGAAAAACTGGCGCGAAAATCCGGATAAAGACCATCATCGCCATTCGCGCGTTGACGCGGTGACAACCTACGTCGTTGCGATTGGGCCGCAGAAATTCGCAGTCGCAAAGCGTTCGCGGCGCGCCGGTTCGGATTATCGCCGAGTACATCGCTGTTTCCTCCCGGCGCCGCATAGGCTTGCGAAGCCGCCGAAAACGCAGCTGTCGCAGCGCTGGCGGCAATAAGACATCGTCGATCAATCGACGTTATTGATCCCGCCGCCGGACTTGACGTATCGATAGTTGAATCGTCTTTACGCATATTGCTCTCCCCAAATTTACAGAACGACACACCGCGACGCCTCTTAAACACGGCAGCGCCGAGAACACGACCCTACTGGTCAGTAATCATGGGCGCAAACCAAAGCGCGTTAAATGACGTTTAAATTTTTGCTAACGGGCGCGGGCAGACTTGTAGACGCCAAGCACCTTCAACGAGGAGGAGAAAAAACTGAGTTCCTCCAGGGCCAGGCGCACCGGTTCTTCCTGTGGATGGCCCTCGATATCTGCGTAAAACATTGTTGCGCTAAAGGAACCGTCAAGTTGATAGCTCTCCAGCTTTGTCATGTTTACGCCATTCGTCGCAAAGCCGCCCATCGCCTTGTAAAGCGCTGCAGGAATATTCCGGACCTGGAAAACAAAACT
>JBCDAD010000091.1:0-5576 GCA_039186325.1 Pseudomonadota bacterium
GCGGCAATTGTCGCGGATGATGAAAAAGAGCGCGGAAGACGGGCGCTTCTAAATCTCGGCCATACATTTGGGCATGCGTTAGAAGCGGCGTATGGATTTAGCGACCAACTCTTGCATGGAGAAGGCGTAGCCATCGGCATGGCGCTGGCTTTCGACTACGCCGTCCAAATTAATCTTTGTACAGAAAATGAAAGTCAGTCTGTTAAACGTCACCTGCGTCGCATCGGCGCGCCGGAGGCAGTTCACGCGCTCCCAAATTCAAACTCGCTCTCAGCGACACAACTGACGGAATTAATGATGCAGGACAAGAAGGTTGAACAGGGCCGGTTAACGCTCATTCTACCGCACAGGATAGGCGACGCGCATATCGTCAAGGACGCTTCAATTGACAGCGTGCGGGAATTCCTCGCTGATCATCTTCAAAACTGAACATACATATCAACATGGAAAACATTGACGCTTCTATTCTTGCACCGGTGGGTTTTATCGCCGGACTGCTTGTTTTGTCCGGCTTTTTCTCCGGGTCCGAGACCGCGCTGACGGCGACATCAAAAGCCCGAATGCACAAACTCGCTAATGACGGCGATCGACGCGCCGCCCGGGTAAATCGCCTCATTCAGGACCGCGAGAGACTGATCGGCGCCATTCTGCTTGGCAACAATCTCGTCAATATTCTTGCGACATCACTGGCGACAAGTCTCTTGATTTCAATCTTCGGCGCAACGGGCCTCGCCAATGTTATCGCCACGGCGACCATGACGATCCTTGTCCTTGTCTTCTCTGAGGTCTTACCAAAAACAGCCGCCATTTCACGTCCCGACCCATTCGCCATGACCGTGGCGCCCATTATGAGATGGGTCGTATTCATTTTTGCACCGATCACCCACATCGTTCAGATGATCGTGCGCGCTGTTCTGAAACTTGTTGGCTTTGACGTGAGCAGCGACAGCGCTGTTTTTACGGCGCAAGAGGAGTTACTTGGCGCAATCGATCTTCACCACTCGGAGGGCCGCGTCGACAAAGAGGCGCGCGACCTCATCCGGGGCGCCCTGGAACTGGATGACCTGAAGGTCGAAGAGATCATGGTCCATCGCAAATCGATCGAGATGCTTGACTTGGATCGGCCTACTGACGAGGTCATCCGGCAGGCATTAAAAAGTCCGCATACACGTCTCCCTCTTTATCGTCAAAACCCGGACGATGTGACGGGCGTTCTTCACGCTAAAGACTTGTTGCGCGCCCTGTGGGATGCGGAGGGAGATCCGGGAAAAATCGACTTTAACGAAATTGCGCGTCCGCCCTATTTTGTACCGGAAACGACGCCGCTACAGGAGCAGCTAAACGCTTTCAAAACAAAACAGGAGCACTTCGCGCTTGTCGTCGACGAATATGGCGCGATTATGGGCCTCGTCACGATGGAAGACATTCTGGAAGAAATCGTTGGCGAAATTGAAGACGAGTATGACAGTCCCGTACAGGGCGTCCGGCCGCAAGCGGATGGCTCTTTGAATGTCGACGGTGACGTGACGATCCGCGATTTAAATCGGGCGATGGACTGGACCATGCCTGACGCGGAAGCAGTAACCGTGGCGGGCCTCGTCATCCATGAGGGACAATGCATCCCGGAAGTCGGGCAAACGTTTTCTTTTCACGGCTTTCGCTTCAAAATCTTGCGGCGGCGACGCAACCAGATCACAGCAATCAAAATAAAACCGATCTCTAATTCCGCATAACTCACCCGTATTTGGAGGCTCCGATATGGCGCGTGAACCGGGAAAATACGCAATCACGTTCATTTTTATCACAGTCGTGGTGAACATGATCGGCTTTGGCGTGATCATTCCGGTCATGCCGCAGCTCATCATGGACGTCACAGGCGAAGACCTAGCCGAAGCGGCGAAGTGGGGCGGCTATCTGTCTTTTGTTTACGCCTTGATGCAGTTCATCATGATGCCGATTATCGGCGGACTTTCCGACCGTTTTGGTCGTCGCCCTGTGTTACTGACATCACTCGCCGCCTATTCTGTTGATTTCCTGATTATGGCGATGGCGCCGGTCATATCGGTGATCGTGATCGCGCGCGTGTTCGCCGGCGCGTTCGCTGCAACCTATTCAACGGCGAATGCATTCGTCGCCGATATCACGCCGCCCGAAAAGCGCGCCGCAAATTTCGGTCTGATGGGAGCCGCCTTTGGTTTAGGGTTCATCATTGGCCCGGGGATCGGCGGATTGCTTGGCGAACATTTTGGGCCCCGCGCACCTTTCTATTTTGTCGCCGCGCTTGGCGCGGCCAATCTCGTTTTTGGGTATTTCGTCTTGCCCGAAAGCCTGGCGCAAGACAAACGCAGGCCATTTGATTGGCGGCGCGCAAATGCTTTCGGCAGCTTCATCCAGTTCGCCAAATATCCAATCATGCTGCCGATTGCGGGCGTTCTGTTTCTGTCGCAATTAGCTCATTGGACATATCCGTCAGTGTGGTCTTACTACGCAGAAGAAAAGTTCAGCTGGACCCCGGACTTAATCGGCGCGTCACTCATGTTTGTCGGCCTGACTTCCGCGATCGTTCAGGCTGGCGTCACGCCGCGCGTGGTGCCGCTGATCGGAGAGCGATCCACGGCCCTTTTCGCAATGACAATCACGATGCTGAGTTATTTAGGGTTCGCTTTCGCGTCGACAGGCGTGATCGTTTATATTGTGATTGCCGTCTCCGCCCTGGGCGGCCTTGTTCAACCGGCTATCCAGGGCATCATGTCCCGTACCATGCCGGCTGATGCGCAAGGCGAACTTCAGGGCGCCATCGGCGCCATCATGAGTGTCTCGATGATCATCGGCCCGCCGATCGTAACGCAGATTTTTGCCGCCTTTTCAGCGCCAAACACGCCAGTAGAAATCGCCGGCGTCACTCTTTCGGAGCGCGGTGCGCCATTTTATTTCCCCGGCGCGCCGTTTTTGTTTTCGTCAATTTTGGAATTGATTGCGATTGCAATGTTGTTCATTGCTTTCTCGCGTATTCGCCGTCCGCGGGATGCGGCAGATCAACCGGGCGTTTGATCATCCTCCATGGAATCTGCGATTAGCGTGAGCCGGCCATTCGCCCGCTTGATTGCAGCATCAAGGTTGTCGAGCAGAGCGCGCAATGAATCCGCCTCGGCATCGTTTTCATTGAGCAATTCGCGAATAGACGCGATCTCCGCTTTGACGCCATTGATCTGCTCTTTGAAAGCAGCGGACGGTGCACCATCGTGAACATCTTCGCCAAGCTCCCCACTGAGTGTTGAGTCATTTTGCGCGTCCGCAATTGATACACTTCGAACCAACCAACCAAAAATAACGCCGAAGACAAAAGCTGCAGCAGCCGGAAACCATGGATCCGCCAACAGATTCGCGATCACGCTTTCACTCATTTCGATACCCCAAACGGATCAACGACGTTATTCTAAATCCGAAAACACCGCACCTTCCCTATGGATAAGCAATTGGCGCGCCATCACGCAAGACGCCCGCATATAGCGGGCGTTTTGGTATCAAAATAAAATATTGGGGGTGGATTAGCGCGGCGCCATGACCATCATGATCTGCCGGCCTTCCATTTTCGGGTATTGCTCGACCTTCGCAATCTCTTCGAAATCTTCCTGCACCCGCCGAAGAAGGTCCGCGCCCCGATCCTGGTGCGCCATCTCTCGACCGCGGAAGCGAAGCGTCACTTTTACCTTGTCGCCATCGTCAAAAAAGCGCCGCATCGCCTTGGTTTTGACCTCATAGTCGTGGTCATCGATGTTCGGGCGCATTTTGATCTCTTTGATCTCAACGACTTTCTGTTTTTTCTTCGCTTCAGCTTTCTTTTTCTGTTGCTGGAACTTGTATTTCCCATAGTCGAGAATCTTACAAACGGGCGGTTTGGTGTTCGGGGACACTTCGACCAAATCCAGGCCAGCATCTGTGGCGATTTGCAAAGCGTCTTCAATTCCTACTATCCCGCGTTTTTCGCCCTCATGATCTATCAACAGGACTTGCGGAACATTGATGTCTTCATTCGTGCGCGGCCCTTCTGATTTCTGCGGGGCGGCGTGCATTGGTCTACGTGCTATGAACTTCTCTCCTTCGGTTGCTAAGGGACAAACGGTTAGACGCTCCCGATCCAAAATTGGTTAATTTTCGAGGAAATCGCCCACCGATGGGGAATATAGTCGCTAACGGGCGCAAATTCAACGCGCCGCCGCAGCGCGTTGCGCCGATGCGCCGCCGCCGGTCAAACCCATGTTGGTCAGTGTCCGCCAGACAAAATCCGGCGAAACGCTGTCTAGATTTTCATCCGTTGTCAGCAAGACGACATGCCGGCCCTCTGGTTGTACAGGCGGTTTTTTCGTCGGCCCGATAAGGACACCTTGAAGGCCAACACTGACTGCAAGATGCATCTCTTCGCAAAAATCGCTGACAAAGAATGACGCGGCATGGGCCAGCGCAGCCAGTTGAAGATGGTCTGTCTTGCCTGTGAGATCGACGATCTGCGGCGTCTGATGGGCGATTTCATCGCCAAAACCGTGCAGGCTTTTATCCCCCGCCAAAACAGGCATAAAACCGCTCGCCGCCATGATCGCAGCGACCCCCGCATAGCCCGTCGGCGTCCATCGACCTACCTCATCCGCGCTCGGCAGCATTAATCCGAATGGCCCTGATATGCCGTACCAGGACGGCTTCATATTCGCAGAGTCTTTTCGCGCCTCCAGCGCCCAGCGAAAATCCGGCAGACGTTCCGGGATATTGATGCCGGCGTCCAATAGAAGTTTGTCAACACGTGGTGCATTCGATTGCGGCTGAGCGTTCTTGCGCGGCTTTGGAGCCGGCGGCGCTGTCAACCATTTGGGCCGAAAAGGGCCCATCGCCGCGTGGAGGCGTTTGCCGTCCTCATTTCCAGCCAAATCATAAACGCGTTCAAATTTCGCCGACTTTAGCTGCTTTACAAAAGCTTTTCGCTCATCGGCAATCTTGAAATTCGGCAGACCGGCGACCTGATCAAAATAAGGCGCGGCGCGCGCAATCCGCTGCAGGCTTGGACTTGTCAAAAGGCTTATACTTGCATCCGGATGTTCATTGCGGATCGCCTCAAAAGCGGGTTCCGCCGCCACAAAACAATCAAGGCCATCCGTTTTGACAACAAGAATATTATTCTGCTTACGCCCTAACATAACGCATTTTTTTCTTTTTCTCGTAACAATTCATCATAGACACGCAATGTGGCCTCACACATCGCCGCGCGTGAGTAGAGGCTGCTGATGCGCGCACGCGCTTTTTCGCCCATGCGCACATCACCGCCTGTTTTGCGCGTATACAGGTCAACGAGAGCGTCCGCGAGCGCAGACGCATCTCCGGGCGGCGCCAACAGCCCGGTCTCTCGATTAATGATGGTTTCCTGGGCGCCGCCATGCGCTGTCGCAACAACCGGTTTGCCCATCGCGCCCGCCTCTACGGCGACGCGACCAAAGGCCTCCGGGCGCACCGATGGGGATATTACAGCGTCCGCCCATGCATAAGCCGCCGCCATATCATCGGTATGTCCAACCAGCCGGATCACGTCC
>JBCDAD010000092.1:0-5563 GCA_039186325.1 Pseudomonadota bacterium
AAACGAACCTCTGCTTCGAGAAGCATTCCAATTATCTGTTCAGGCTTAAATCGTTTCCGGCTCATTCTCTTCTCCTTCAAGCTACGAATTAAGCCAGATTCTCTCCCTCATGCCGGAACACTTTTTCCAACCCAGGTCAGGTTCGATTCCCGCTACCCGCTCCAATTTCTTTCAAGTTTGTTCGGCTCTGGTGCGAACCCGCCCTATTCAAGGCTAAGCCGATTCCTTGAGTGGCGTCGCGACGTCCGCGATTTTGACGCAATTTCGCCCTTCCGCTTTGGCGCCATATAGGGCTTTGTCGGCGGCCTCAAAAAAACAACGTGACGTTTCATGCATGCGACTATCTGAGACGCCAAATGACATTGTCAGCCTTCCAATGACTTCACCGGTCGATTTCTTTACCAGTTGCCGTTGGCACACCGCTGCGCGCAATTGTTCCGCGACTGTTGCGGCGTCATCGAACTTCGTGTTGCGCAACAGGACGATAAATTCTTCTCCCCCGTAGCGCGCTACCAAGTCTTTTTGTTTGGTGTTTTTACGCAATACGGTTGCAGTATATTTCAGGGCGTGGTCGCCGACTTTGTGCCCCCAATTATCATTGAACGCCTTGAAATGATCGATATCGCAAATGATTAGAGAAAGGGGTTCAGCTCTTTCCTTGGACGTGCGAAAAGCCTTGTCGAATGTCTTGTCGAAATAACGGCGGTTCCGGACCTGCGTCAGCGCGTCATTGTGGGCGTCCGACTCATAGCGTTCCAACATGGTTTTGAGTTTTCCAATCTCGCCTGCCGCATCCTGAAGGTCCTGCTCTAACTTTTTGTTTTGCATGATCGACAGTTGCGTCGTGTGCGACAGTGATTGGATGATCGGCAAAGCGTCACGGGTTGAGATATTTGGCGTCTCCAGCCGCCTTATCGCAGCATTCGCTTCCGCATTCATTTCGCTTGAATTCGTGGAGATGGTTTGTGCTGCGGTTCGCGCGTCCGACAAAGAGCCGGAAAACCCGTCAAACATGTCTGACATCAGTTCCGCGGCATGTATCGGCCGGCAAAACTCTCCGTGCAGCTTTAAGACGTCCCCGTGATTTATCTTCTGTTGCTCGGCGAGTATGCGCTCAATACGATGTGACAAAGCGCTTGAATCGCCTGACTTGTGGGCGAACCAAACCTCATAACATTCCGGCGCGGGCGGAATATTCATCGCGATCAGATCTGCGATGACCTCGTTACCAATCGCGCCGCTGGGCGTTGCCTGTTCCGCCATATCTGCGTTCTCGTTCGTTACTCGAGGAGTTATACTCTACTTAAAGTAGTGTTTTGGTAAATTTTCGAACATTGCGAGATTTTTTATTCGCGGGCGTTAACGGCTTTGGCGCGCATCAAATCGGCGAAATTAATGGCGGCGGCAACAGCAGAAAAATGCTCCCGTTTGATCTCGTCGCCGATTTCAACGTGGGCATGGAGGGTGCGTGCGGTCAACGGATCGCGTCGAATTGGAACACCCGAGAGCGCAGCCATATTCCGTATTCGGGCGGCGATTTCGTCAACGCCCTTGGCGACACATTTGGGAGCGCCGGGCTTATCCCGCTCCCAGGTGAGCGCAACCGCATAGTGTGTCGGATTAACGATTACGACATCTGCGTTTGGAACGTCCTGGAGCATACGGTTTGCTGCGATTGATTGCGCCCGATCGCGGCGGTTTTGTTTCATTGTCGGGTCGCCTTCGTTCTCCTTGTTTTCGCGTTTGACCTCTTCGGCGCTCATGCGCAGGCGCGATTTGTACTGGTGTTGGCTCCATGGAAAATCGATCGCCGCAATGGCGACAGAAAATAGAACAATCAGACCAAGGAATACTATTCCTTCCGATAGCAGGGCGTGAGCCGTAAAAAATGATGGCCTGAGCGCAACGGTTGGAAGCGCCTCAAAACGATCAATGACAAGCACGCCGAACATCGCAAAGACGATAATCAATTTGGTCGCGCTTTTTGCGAATTCGGCGAGACCTTCAGGGCCAAATTTCTTTTTCGCATTTCCGGCAATTGATAAACGAGACAACTGGGGGCCTATCTTCTTGGGCGCAACGCTAAATGATCGTTGAACCGCCAGCGCCGCCAGCACACAGGCGCCCGGTAAAAGCAAGAAAATCGCTGTTGGCTGCAGCGCAACGCTTATAATTTCTGTGATGAACGATGCGCTGTCTGAGAATGCAAGAGCTGAAAAATGCTCCGGTTCTTGAAATAAGCGAGCCATCGTTCCCGCGAATTCGCTTGCCGCGCCCGCCGCGCCCATCGCGAAAGCAAGATAGAGCCCGATATAGCCTGCGGCCGCATTGACTTCGCGCGATTGTGGAACGTCGCCTTCCCGTCGCGCCTGGGCAAGACGCGCAGGGCTTGCTTCATGAGATTTTTCCTGTGCGTCGCCCTGCTCACCCGCACTCATGGCGCCAGACCAAAAAATTCGGCAAATCCGCGATCAAAACCTTGCAGCCAGGCTAAGAGGAGGATCGGCGTTGCGGCCGCAAACAGGGCGAGTCCAGCAAGCGTAATCGCCGGCGCGCCGACAAACGCGGCCATCAGTTGGGGCATTGCGCGGCTCGCTGCAGCGAGTGCGAGTGAATAGATAAACCCAAGAATTATGAACGGTGACGACAGCGCAAATGCCGTATGCAGCGCTTTTCCCGTTTGATCGGCGGACCAACCGCCGACCCAATCGGCGTTGGGGAAGGTCCCAAATGAAAATGTGGAGTAGCTTTGCACCAAAGCGGCTGCGATGTGAAAATGCAGATCAGCTGTGACGGCTAGCGCAACCCCGCCCATAACCAGGATCGCTGTATATGGCGCCTCTGACTCAAATCCGACCGTCGGTCCGAATAATTGAGACAAGGATACGTGTTGGGCGATTATGGAGCCTGCTGTTTGAAGGGTGAAAATAAACAAACGCAGGGCGAATCCAAGCAAGAGACCGATCAACGCTTCCGCAACGAGAAGTTCTACAAACGCAGTCGTCGTTTCCGGAAGATCGACGGGGTCGTTCGCAATGATTGGAACGAGTATTGCTGTGAAAGCGACGGCGGCGACCAAGCGCACACGCATGGGAATGGCGCGTTCTCCGAGGCCAGGCGTCAAAAATGCGATTGCTGAAACGCGCATGAAAACGCCGGCCAGAATTGGAATGAACTCCTGGGCTTCTGTGAGAAATGGGGACATCGACGTCAGAAAAGACATAGCGCATTAGGTGGCGACGCCAATCAGGACCGGCTGTGCGGACCCATCGATTTCGTCATATGAAAGAACCGGATTGCGAATTTTTTTAGCGTGGAGAACGGTCTTGATGAACCGTCGACGCTTTGCGGTCGTGACGATGGCTGGATAAGCGCCGGTCGCAGCTGCTTTGTTGATTTGTTCCAGGACGGCGCGCGTCAATCGATTAAATTCCTCTGGTGGCAGAGCGACGTCCGTCTGATTTGCAGCATTGGTGACTTCGTATTCTTCAAATGTCTTTTCCCAATCCATGTTAATCTGGATAAGGGGTAGGGCGCCGTCATCCTGTTTGAGGTCCGCCAAGATCGTTCTGGCGATCCGTTGGCGAACGAACTCCGAAACATCTTCTGGCGACGAATAAAGACTGTGTCCGTCGGCGATCGCCTCAAGAATAACCGGGATATTTCGGATGGGCGCCATTTCTTCCAGCAATAGTCGGAAAACAGACTGGGCAAATTCAACCGGAATTTTTTCCGGAATAAACTCATCAATCAGTTTTGCGTTTTTCGCTGCTCGGTCCGGATCTGACGTATTGGCGAACTCATCAAAAATGCGTCTTACCGCCCGGCGGGTGACGAGGCGCGGGAAATTCTCTTTGATCGTCTCTAGGAGGTGCGTGGAAACAACTTCGGCGGGCTCTATCGGAGACAGGCCAAGAGCTTCCGCCTGTTCGCGATCGTCAACGCCAATCCATCGCGCCGGCGCGCCGTAGACGGGTTCGTTGGTGTCTTCACCCGAAATGGGGAGGGTTTCGGCGTCGTCGGCGATCACAAGCAGGTGTCGGTCTCGCAGCACGCCTTGTGCAGCAAGCACCCCCTGAATTTTTACGGTGTAATGCTCTTTATCAAGATCAAGATCATCCGTCAGCCGTATTGGCGGGATAACAAAGCCATATTCCTGAGCAATATATCGTCGGATTTTTTTGATCCGTGGCTCAACACCGTGAACGCTGTCGAGAGCGAGAGGGATCAGATCGTTCGAGAATTCAACGTGAATCTCGTCTACGTCCAGTAGATCGCCCAGCGGCTTTTCGACTTCCGGCAGTGCTGATGCGGGCGGCGTGTCGTCTTGGTCGTGCTGCCTGGTCTTTTCCCTTTGCCGCAAGAAGTGCGCCCCCGCGAACATTGCCGCCGCTCCAAGCATAAAGGGAATAAAAGGCAATCCGGGGATCAGGGCGAACGCCGACAAGATTCCGCCGACTGTGGCTAGCGCCACAGGGTTCGCGCCGAGTTGGTCAATGAGCGCCCTGTCGGCGGCTCCCTGAACGCCGCCTTTCGATAGCAGCAAAGCGGCGGCGATCGAAATAATGACCGCGGGGATTTGTGAAACGAGGCCATCACCAACGGTGAGAATAGAATATGTTGCAACCGCATCGCCGACGGATAATCCGTAAACCGTAATGCCCATGGCAAGGCCGACAACGATATTAAGCAGGGTAATGAGCAATCCAGCGACAGCATCTCCCTTGACGAATTTTGAAGCGCCGTCCAGCGAACCGAAAAATGTGGTTTCGTTCTGCTCCAGCTTGCGCCGCGCTGTTGCTTCCTCGTGGGTAATGGCGCCGGCGGCCACATCAGAGTCGATTGCGAGTTGTTTGCCTGGCATGCCGTCAAGGGCGAAGCGCGCGCCGACCTCGGCCATCCGCCCTGCGCCTTTCGTGATGACCATGAAATTAACGATCAGGAGGACACCGAACACGACCAGGCCAAGGAAGATGTTGCCGCCCATGACGAACATGGCGAACCCATGAATGACGCTGCCCGCCGCGTCCGGACCAGTGTGGCCTTCACCAATAATCAACTTGGTCGAAGACACATTCAGCGACAACCGCAACATCAAAGAACCGAGCAGCACTGTCGGAAAAGATGAAAAATCAAGCGGCCGCTCGATAAAAAGGGTAACGGTGAAAATTAGGATCGCGAGGGCGAAAGATAATGTGAGCCCGATATCCAACAGAAGCGCCGGGACGGGCACCACCATCATGACGATGATCGCCATCAGTCCAACAGCCATCAACGCTGTGGAACGTGCGGCTGTCGGAGTATTTATCGCCATATCCATCGGACGCCGCCTGTCCTTAAATTCGCAACCGACTTGGGATCAGCCGGCTGCAATTGCTGGTAAAACAATTGACTCAAATAAGTCTGCCAGCACCCGGCCCATATAGCCGGCGCATAACCAGAAAACTAAAGTCATCACGAGTAGTTTTGGGGCAAAGGTGAGCGTCAGTTCCTGAATGGAAGTCAGCGCCTGAAAAAGGCCGACGATTACGCCGACGATCATCGCAGCGCCAATCATCGGTGC
>JBCDAD010000093.1:0-5498 GCA_039186325.1 Pseudomonadota bacterium
ACACAGGGCGGTCCGTCCGGTTCAACATCAACTATCGCTTATCAAACGACCCTTGGTCGTTGGGCTGTGGTTGGTCTGATCATGGTGGGAATGGTCTTTTCTCTGGTCGACCGGCAAATCATTGCGCTGCTGGTTGATCCAGTCAAAAACGATCTCGGCCTCAGCGATACGCAATTCAGTCTGCTTATTGGGCCAGCGTTTGTTGTATTTTATATTACGTTCGGTTTTCCGTTTGGTTTGCTTGCGGACAGAATTCAGCGTCGGCATGTCATCGCGCTGGGCGTCGCTGTCTGGAGTGTGGCGACGGTAGCGTGTGGATTAGCAGGCAGCTTTTTTGCGCTGGCGGCCGCGCGCGCGCTTGTTGGAGCGGGCGAGGCGTCGCTTATGCCG
Source organism: Pseudomonadota bacterium (assembly GCA_039186325.1). Classification (GTDB taxonomy): domain Bacteria; phylum Pseudomonadota; class Alphaproteobacteria; order Caulobacterales; family Parvularculaceae; genus Hyphococcus. The sequence goes on from JBCDAD010000093.1 coordinate 391, forward strand.
TCCAGTATGTCAATAATGAGCGATCTGTTCTCGCGAGAGCGGTTGCCATTCGTCACGAGCATATTTTCTGTTTCAATTCATATTGGCGGCGCCTTGGCCATGCTGATCGGCGGCGCAATCCTGAGCGTTTTCGATGGCGTTCAGACGGTTTCCACACCCCTTTTTGGCGACCTTGCGCCCTGGCAATTGGCGTTCGTTCTCGTCGGTCTGCCGGGATTAATTCTAGCCGTTGTTTTTTTAATAATCCCCGAACCTCAAAGAAAGATGAGTTCAGCGCAATCCGCTGCTGATCAGATTGATCAGTCTGAACTTGTGGCGTTTATAAAACGAAACAGGCGCACAATTAGCGCGCAGTTCGGTGTCGCCGCGCTGCTGACGATCGGCACTTATGCTTTTATGAGCTGGACGCCGGCTTATCTGATTCGCGCTCAAGGGTTGTCCAGTGGTGAAGCGGCGCTCCTTATTGGCGTCATTATGTTGGTTTGCGGACCCGCCGGAACTGTGGGCGGCGGCGCTCTTTCGACCTGGTTGATGAAAAAGAAAAATCGCGTTGACGCCCCCTGGATCGTGATGATGCTTGGTGCGGCGGGTTCCGGCGTGATGGGGGTTTTGGCGTATGCAAGTCCGATCCAGACATTAAGCATCGCATGTCTCGCAATCGCTATCTTGTGCGGCAGTCTCTATATCGGTGTTGTGCATGCAGCGCTGCAGTTGATCACGCCCGGCCGACTGCGCGGACGCATGGCGGCGATCATGTTGATCGTCATGACGGGAATCGGCGCAACTTCCGGGCCTGTGCTCGTTGCACTTATTACTGATTATCTGTTCGCTGATCCAAAAATGGTAGGTTTCTCCATTGCGATTATTGTCGCACTAGTGGGCGTACTCGTCTGTTTATTGCTCGGGCGAAATCTTGCGAGCTATCGGGAAAGCTATCAGCGGATCGATCAATCGGGTGACGCTGCCGCCTTGTAGTGTTTTTTGACGTTATTCGCGGGGGAAACATTCGTCCGTCTACCGGCGACAACGCGCTACGTCGAGTGTACGGCAGAAGTGTGCGCTGCAATGGGCATCCCGGAGGGTTTAATTCGATACTCCACGGGCATAGAGCCTATTGATGACCTGATCGCGGAACTGGAGCAGGCGTTGAATGCGTATTGATAGGGTTGGCTTATATTGACCAACCGGTCCTCGGATTTTCGTCACGTTCGGCGAGAGGCAGTTTGAAAGCTTCGCCGCGTCCAACTGCTGTCAGCAAGCGTTGACGGCCGCGTCAACAGAAAAATGTCGCCCAAAACACGAAATATTTAAAAAAACTTGGAAGCGCGGTTCGCCGGTTTTTATGAACGCAATTTCCAGTTAAATCAGAAACGGGAATGCGGTACGCTGGGCGTCCATTGAACGGTTTTGCGGCAATCAGCAGGGCTTTTACATGACGCAATCTCTTCTGGTTGCCGATATTGGCGGCACGAACGCCCGGTTTGCAATCGCTCACCCGGGTGCTGGATGTTTCACGCTGAGCCATGTCGTTGTTCTTCGCGCGGAGGATTACGAGAGCGTCGAGGCGGCGGCGGGCGAGTTCTTGAATTCCATCAATGAAAGGCCGAAGCAAGCATGTTTTGCGGCTGCGGGCCCGGTGATCGCCGACAATGTCGTATTCACAAACTCGCCCTGGAAATTTAACAGTGCGCGTTTGGCGCAGGCGTTGAACCTTGAGCATTTAAAAACCGTCAATGATTTCGAGGCGCTTGCCGCCGGTGTTTCGTTGCTCGCGCCGGATGCATTCCTGGAGGTCAAACCGGGAAATTCGATTTTGACCGCGCCGCAGCTGGTTATCGGTCCGGGTACAGGTCTTGGCCAAGCCCTGATCGTCCCGTCGAGCAATGGCCCATCCGTCATTGCGACGGAAGGCGGCCATGTCATGTTCGCTCCGCAAACAGATGAAGAACGCGCCATCGTTCAGTTTATCGCCGGCGAGGCCGCCCGCATGTCAACTGAGCAGCTTTTATCGGGACCGGGTATTGTCAATATCTATAATGCGCTGTGTGCGATGGAAGACATTGGATCCAATTTTCTCGACGCCAGCGAGATCACAATAGCGGCGCGCACCGGCCAGGATACAATCGCTCTTCGAACTATTGAATTATTTTGTTCATTGCTTGGGCGTTTCGCCGGCGACGCAGTATTGGCGACAGGCGCGCGCGGCGGCGTCGTTTTGGGCGGCGGCATTCTTCCGAAGATAGCGGAGTTTTTCCTGCAGAGCGGATTCATTGCTGAATTTTCGAATAAAAGCCGAATGTCAGACTATGTAGCGGCCGCGCCGGTCAAGATGATCACGAATGACGAAGCCGCGCTTTATGGAGCGGCTTCTTTATTGAGTAGCGGCTAATGCAGACTGAAAACAAGCAGAACCAAATTCACGACTATTGGTCATGCCGCCGCTGAAGTACAAGAGCGCACGCAATTCATCTGTTTTGTATGTATGGCGCGCCGGTCCCGTTTGCTGACCCTATAGCAAAATGCAAAAAATCTGCATACCTGCATTTCTCTATAGTTTTTGCTGGTCGCGCCGCTTAACGCAAGTTTATGGATGGGAACCATTAACCGTTGTATACTTTTTGCTCGGCGCTCTAGTTTTATTTGCGCGTGTTTTTTTGCGCAAAACCGGTAACCACTTTTGCGCGGCGCGCGCCAGGTTTTGTTCGCGCGTCATTGAGCGTCGTAATGGGGGTCGTGTTCAGCGATGATGGATTCGGCGATGTCCCGGAGGTCAGTCATATACATCGGCCCGTATTCATAGGTCTCCGGACGGACGCCATAGATCGCGTACAGCCAGACCAGCTGCGCCAGGTCCACCAGGATTTCATCCGCATGCCCAAAATTGTCGCGAAAAATTCCGGTACCGTTTGAGCCAACCAGCGATCGAACGTCGGGAAGCGCGCCATTTGCAAATCGCGTGTAGAGTTCGCCGGCGGCTTGTCCGTAAGGGATCACATAAATTTCAACGCCCGGATATTGTTCCCGCAACGAGTCGATCATCGTATGCAGTGTGTCCGACAGGAATGATTTCCACGTTTCGTGATACGCCTCAGCCTCAAAATCGCCCGGGTTTGTCGCCCAGGGAAGCGCGATGAAAAAACGCGTCTCACTGTTTTGAGCGAGCGCGTAATCGAACCATAGTTGATAACCCGTCAGAGTCGGGTAATTGGGATGGTAGGTCATGCCGAAGAGCTCAACATCACCCGCGTTCAGCACGGCCTGAATCTTTGCCCGTTTTGTTTCATTGTTCCACAAGGCCTCCGGCGACCCGGTGCCGCCGCCTGAAAAAACTATGGATTGTGTGTGTGTCGTGAAGCCAGCATTGTCAGCATACGCGTTCATGCCTTTCGCCATCGGCCCGAAAAAACTATGGCCGATGAAGAGTGACTTGTATCCGGTCGTCTCTGCACGAAACTTAGCGATAAGGGGCGGCGCCGTTTCACCCCAATGGTCACGAACGATGTCCGCAGGAATGACGAAACGACATTCGTTTTCGAGGCTTTTGTTGCAGCCATTGTACCAGCGGTCGAATTTCCAGCCTGAACGTGGGGTCGCGATATAGGTTTCATCATAGTCTTCAACAACGAGATTGACCGCGCAGACATCCTCGCCGGCCTCAAATTCTTCGAGGGAGCAACCGCGCTCTCCGGAAGAAGAGGTGATGTCCCCTTCACCGATTATCTGCAGCGGGTGGCTGCAAGCGCTAAGGCAAAGCCCGAAGACAGCCAGGAAAAGCCCGCGACCATTGGCGAAATTCAGCATAATTACCCCATTGTCTGCCTGATCTGGAATCAGGCCGGCGTTCTCTCCCGACGCCAGCATTTATGATCCACGCAATCATGGCAAGCGACTTCGACAGGGTGTTTTTGCGTGTTTTGAATTAAAGACCTGTCAACATTGGTAATGACTCCGTTGATTTTGCTGCGCTAATTTGAGGGGTGTGGTGAATTTTAATTTTCCGCCATTTATCAAATTTTATCTCGTATCCGAAATTGAATTCGGCATGGTGCGATGGCTGCGACATGCGATAGGAGTGAGTCATGCAGATAGCCGGAATTAGGGTAGGCCCAATGAAACAAAGATGCCTGACGTTGATTTTCGCGTTATTTGCAGGAGCCGTTGCTTGCGCAAAAGAGGAAGAGAACGGCAATGCGGAGCCTGATCGTCAAACGGCGATGAGCGCCTCCAAGACCGCTCAGCGGGGATCGCTACCGCAAGAGGGAGCGCCAGCGCCGGATAGCGCCCGCGCGCTGAATGTCTCAACACAGAATAATTCCGGAGACGGGCACAAACTGCAGATCGGCCCATGGACGCCGGCGGCGTTCAGCCTCGAAGAGCCTTACATCAACATCATTCATGCATCCGAGATGTGGTGGGAGGCCGGCGACATGAAGACGTTCGACCTTATTGCCGCGGGGCACATAGACGCCGATACGGGCCTTCCATTCTCAATCCCGCAAGGCGCCAATTCATTGGAATCAAAAGTCTTCTTTTCCGCACGGGACAAGCGCGATTATCACGGCGAATGGGTGCTTGATTGGGAAGGCGACGCCGACATTGAGATGCTTTATCTGACGCGTGAGAACCAATGGCGGGAAAATGCGAATCGACTGGAATTCACGCGAGACCGGAAAACGCCGGACCATTCTCTGATTAAGATTACCCGATTGGGCCCAGGCGGGCTAACGTCTTTGCGACTTTATCGGAAAGAAAATGAGACAGCGCTTAATAGTGGAAAAATATTCAGTCCACGATTTATCGAATTGGTCGCGCGCAATCACATCGTGCGAACAATGGACCTTCAGGAAGCCAACCGCGCCCAAATCAGGTCGATTGATGAAGTCGCGACCATGGATACGCTGTTTTGGGGCAATACGGCTTGGCAGTCAGAACTGGATCAAATGCCGGCGCGACGATCAGCGCCCATTGAAGCAATGCTTCGTCTTGGCGTCGAGGCGGACACAGAGATCTGGTTTCACGGGCCGATGCAGCTTGGCGCCACATTCAATGTGCGCCAACCGGATATCGCGGGCAATTTGCGCCGGTATCGCGACGCGGCCCGCGTCGAA
>JBCDAD010000094.1:0-5225 GCA_039186325.1 Pseudomonadota bacterium
AGAATTTGCCGAAGTCACCCACGCCCATGGCGGCCATCTCTATGTTGACGAAGCGCACTCTTTTGGCGTTTACGGCGAGAATGGTCGCGGCGTCAGCGAAACCGAAGGCGCCATGGATGTCATCGATTTCTATACAGGCACATATTCCAAAAGCCTGGCGTCCATCGGCGGGTTCGTTGCGTCAAATCACGATGAGCTGGAATATCTGCGCTTCTCCAGCCGGCCCTATATGTTCACCGCATCTCCTTCCCCGGCAAATATCGCTTCGGCGACAACCGCGTTGGAGGCCATTGAGGAAAATCCTGATTTACGCGACAAATTGTGGCGCAATGCCGAGCGCATACACGCCGCCATCAAGCAATTCGGATTGACCCTTGCAGCCGACCCGGCGCCGGTCGTTTCGGTTCTGTTGCCCGACCGTGAAACAGCGTTTTTCGCCTGGGATTATCTTCTGGAGCATGGCGTTTACGTTAATATGGCCATCCCACCGGGAACCCCAAACGCAACAAACCTGTTGCGGCTCAGCGTTTCCGCCGCCCATACGGATGCGGATATCGAAGCGATTCTCGATGCTTATCGCGGTATGGCCGACGCGCTGCAGCCAAACTCAACCTCCGGTTAAACCAGTCTGTCGAATTCACGATTGCGTTATGCGGATTCTCTCCATAATTTCGCCCTGCGCGGACCGCTCTTTGCTTGTAGCGTTTGACGCTCTTTGAGGATGAGGCCTCGGACAAAGGTTAATTGGTTAAGGTTCGCAAGCATGTTGAAAAACATCTCACAAGCGCTTTGCGCGTCCATTATTGCAGTGAGCGGCGCGATCGCCCCCTCCGCATCGGCAGACGACGGAACAAAAGACGTCGAACACAACTACGAATTTGAGCATGTCAGCTGCAAGGGTGACGAAAACGAGATTCGCGTTGTTGTATCCGGCGTGAAAAAATCGATCGGTCGCATCACCGCTGACCTCTACAATAATGACGAAGAGGGCTTTCTCAAGCGCAGCGGTCGCGCTGTACAGGTCAAGTTCGCCGCCAAGGCGCCCGAAACGCAATTCTGCATTCGCGCGCCGCAAAGCGGCGACTACGCGATCGCCGTTTATCACGATAGAAACGCTAACAATACATTCGACAAAACAGCCCTGGGGCTACCCGGCGAGCCGTGGGGCCTGTCGCAAAATCCCCGTATTCGTTTTTCAGCGCCAAAGGTCGGGCAAACGCTCTTTTCCGTTCCCGAAGATGGGGCCAATGTTCACATAAAGCTGAATTAGGCGTAGATAACGCAGCGAGCATTTCGCCTCGAAGGAGCTTTGCCGCCCGTGAGTCAGCCTGCGCTAATTGACGAACCTGAAAACGCGATCGACATCAAACCTGTTCGGACTGCGGATGAACGAAAAACTTTCATCCGCGTCACAAACGATATTTACAAAGACGATCCGCATTTCGTTGCGCCCCTCGAATTCGAATTGTCGCCGCGCATTGATCCGGACAAGAACCCGCTGTTAAAATCTGCGCGCCATCAATTATGGGTGGCTTTCAAAGATGGAAAGCCGGTCGGCAGAATATCCGCGCTGATCAATCCGGACCACTTGGCCCGCCATCAGGACGGAACCGGGCATTTTGGTTTTTATGAGTCGATCGACGATCCGGCCGTCGCCACATTGATTTTTGGCGCGGCTGAAACCTGGCTTCGCGAACAGGGCATGAAACATATTGCGGGTCCCTACAGCTTTTCCGTAAACGAAGAATGCGGCATGCTGGTGAAGGGATTTGACGCCCCACCCTACATCATGATGCCCCATGGGCGCCCCTATTACCAATCGCAAATTGAGGCGCTGGGTTACGCCAAAGCGCAGGATATGCATGCGTTGCGTTATATCCCCCGCCGCCAGTTTATTCCGGAACGCAGACAGAAATTCATCGAGAAGATCGTCAACAAACCCCATATCGAAGTGCGCAATATGCGCCCAGGCGGGCTTGAGGATGATTTGCGGATCATCATTGATATTTTCAACGACGCCTGGTCCGACAATTGGGGTTTTATTCCGTTTACCGAAGACCACGCCAAACATATGGCGAGCGAATTACGCCCGATCATTCGCCGGGATTATATTGTCATCTGTTCAATCAATGACGAGCCGATGGCGTTTGGACTTGTTCTTCCCAACATCAACGAAGTCATTGCGGGATTTGGAGGGAAACTATTGCCCTTCAACTGGGTGCAGTTTTTATGGAAACTGAAAGTCAGCGGCATAAAATCATCGCGCATGCCGCTGATGGGCGTGCGCAAATCCATTCAGGGAAAACCCACGGGCGCCGCTTTCGCCTACAAGATCATCGATATGGTCAATTCGACCAACATTGATCGCGGCGTGACGGAAGCAGAGCTTTCATGGATATTGGAGGACAACGAAGCAATGCTTTCCATGCTCCTGGATATGGGAGGTGAAATTTACAAGACCAACCGGATTTACAAGAAGGCTCTATGAAAGCGCTCATTGCCCTCTTGTTGTTTGGCGCTATGGCGACGACACAGTCTGCGCCGCCGTCCTTCTACACATACGAGATCGTTGCTGAATACCCTCATGACACGGACGCCTTCACGCAGGGCTTATTTTTTGACGGCGGCGTTCTTTACGAGTCTACTGGTCTTTATGGCCAATCGACATTGCGGCGCGTTGATTTGCCGAGCGGCGATGTGATCGCCTCAACGAAATTACCGTCACGATTTTTCGGCGAAGGATCTGTCGCCCTGAACGATAAGATCATTATGCTGACATACCGCCGCGGCGTTGGACTTGTTTTCAACAAAGAAACGCTGAAAAGCGAAGAAGCTTTTGACTACGAAGGCGAAGGCTGGGGCTTAACAACCGATGGCGAACATCTGTTCGCCAGCGACGGCACGGACCAGTTGCGCATCATTGATCCCGCCACATATGAGGAAATCCGCCGCATTAATGTAACATTTCGCGGGCGTCCGCTCAAAAAAATCAACGAACTGGAATGGGTGAATGGCGAGATTTTGGCCAATATCTACCAAACGAATGCAATCGCCCGCATTGACCCTGAAACCGGGATCGCGACGGGCATGGTCGACATGCGCGGTCTATTGGAGGAAAGCGATATTCGCCCGGGGCACACAGATGTACTGAACGGCATCGCCTATAATCCGCAAACCGACAAATTATACGTTACCGGCAAGAACTGGCCAAAACTGTTTGAGATTAATCTGCGCCCGCGGGATAATCGCTAACGCAAAAACGGCTCGTCAAAGCTGCGCAGCTTTCGCGAATGCAGCGTTCCCGCTTCGGCTTCAGCGCGGAGCAAGTCGATCGCCCTGATCCCAATCTCCAGATGCTGACTGACCCGCTCCTGATAAAAAGCGTCAGCCATACCGGGAAGTTTAATCTCGCCATGCAGCGGTCGGTCTGAAACACACAATAATGTGCCATATGGGACCCGATACCGGTAACCATTGGCGGCGATGGTGGCGGACTCCATGTCGATCGCGATCGCCCGGGACTGATTGAGCCGCACCGCATTGTGTTCAAACTGCAATTCCCAATTTCGATCCGCCGTCGTGACGACCGTCCCGGTGCGTAAATGCTCTTTCAGTTTAGACGCATCGATTCCGGAGACCTCCTGCACCGCACGGGTCATAGCCAATTGCACCTCCGCGAGGGTCGGCAGCGGAATGGACGGCGGCAAGACCTCATCCAGGACGCCGTCATCGCGCAGATAAGCGTGCGCCAACACGTAATCGCCAAGTTGTTGGGTGCGGCGCAGGCCGCCGCAATGGCCGATCATGAGCCACACTTGCGGACGCAAAACGGCCAGGTGATCGGTAATCGTCTTTGCGTTTGACGGACCGACGCCAATATTGACGAGCGTAATCCCGGATTTCGCGGTCTTCGTCAGATGATAGGCGGGCATCTGGGGGGCCTTGATCGGATCAGAAGGCGTTGGATTGTCGCGCGTCGTGATGCGATCGCCCGGCTCAATCAAGGCGTCCGCGCGTCCTTCCGCAACCTCTTTTTTAGCATACTCGACAAACCCGTCCACATAACGCTGGTAGTTTGTAAACAGAATAAAATCCTGAAAGTGCTCAGGGCGTGTGGCCGTATAATGCTTGATCCGATGCAAGGAATAGTCAACCCGCTCCGCCGTAAACAGAGACATCGGATAAGGCCCGGAGCGCTTAAGGGCGAACTGACCATCGACAACATCATCATTGGTGGTGACGAGGTTGGGCGTGTGGAAATGGAATTGCAGTTCAGATCGCCGCTCGCGATTAAGCGCTGCCGTCGCCTCCTCAATCGCAAAGGTGAGCGGAATGGGCGTTAAAGAATCGCCAACAAAAAGCTCGGCGTTGAAGCGGCGAATGACCCGTTCAAGTTGGCGTTCCAAATACCCGTCAAAAAGCGAAGGTCGCGTAATGGAAACACCGTGCACGGATAGTGAAGCGATACGACCCAAAGCCAGCTTGCTTGTTTGCGGCGCGCTCGCCGCCGGCACCGTGGCGCATAAATAGGGATAGACCGGCGCCCCTTGCGGGTCGGGCGCTGTGTCCCCGTCCAGATATCGCGCGAAACGGGATTTTGTCCGCTCAATGGCGTCGTCATAACGCTCACGCAGCATCTCTATTGCGACGCGCGGCGACGCCGCAAATTGCAGATCATTGGCGGGGGCGTCGACGGGAGGCGTCGGTGACATGAGCGGGTCGCCTTATTATTTTCGTTTTGGTCGTTATCGTTCCAGTTTCGCCAACTCAGCGTCGTCGAGCGTGCGCGCTTCATCCACCAGCATAATCGGCACGCCGTCACGGATTGGATATGCCAGACCGGCTTTTTTGCTTAACAGTTCCTGATTATCGCGGTCATAGACCAATTGGCCCTTCGTCTGGGGGCAGACAAGGAGTTCAAGCAAGCGGCGGTCAATATCCGTCGTCGATTGCGTGTCGTTCGTCATCGTCAAATCCTTTGCCTGCGTCGTCGCTCACTGAAGCATTTCGCCGCCGGCGTCGTCAGCGCTCAAGATTTCCATCAGGGCGATCAGTCGATTAGCGCGTTCCAGGACTGTCTGGGCTTCCAGCAACACCTGTTTTTCACTCGGCTCAAAGGGACACCCCATGGCTAAAGAGACCACGAGCGCCTCCACCGGCGCCTCTTCAGCGGCGTCCATATCCGTTTTGAGCCCCTGTGCTTCAAGATATTGGCTCATGACGTC
>JBCDAD010000095.1:0-5133 GCA_039186325.1 Pseudomonadota bacterium
CGAATGCAATTCGTCGATATCGCGGGACTGGTAAAAGGCGCCGCCCAGGGCGAAGGTCTCGGCAACCAGTTCCTTGCAAACATTCGCGAAGTCGACGCCGTTGTTTACGTGCTGCGCTGCTTCGACGACGACGACATTACCCATGTCGCCGGGGCCATCGATCCGACTGCGGACTTTGAGGTTGTCGAAACAGAACTCATGCTGGCCGATCTCGAAAGCCTCGAAAAACGCCGCGTCAATCTGGAGAAGAAAGTGCGCGGCCAGGACAAGGAAGCAAAAGCGACCCTTACCCTCGTGGACCGGGCGCTGGAGGCGCTCCGCGACGGCAGGCCCGCGCGCACCGTCGATATCGATGGCGATGAGAAAAAAGCGTGGGCGGGCCTGCAGCTTCTCACCTCGAAACCGATCCTGTTCGTCGCCAACGTCGATGAAGACGCAGCGGCGGACGGCAACGACTATTCGAAGGCCGTCGAGGCTCTCGCCGGCGAGCAAGGCGCCGCCGCCATCGTCATTTCAGCAAAAATCGAATCGGAGCTGGCGCAACTTTCAGATGACGAGCAGCGCGATTTTCTGGAAACGCTTGGCCTCACCGAGCCCGGCCTGAACCGCCTCATCCGCACCGGCTATGGCCTGCTCGGCCTGCAGACCTATTTCACCGCCGGACCGAAAGAGGCGCGCGCCTGGACAATCCGCGACGGCGCCACGGCGCCGGAGGCCGCCGGCGTCATCCATACGGACTTCCAGAAAGGCTTCATCCGGGCGGAAACCATATCGTTCGAAGACTACGCCAGCCTCAGCGGCGAACAGGGCGCCAAGGAAGCGGGCAAAATGCGCCTTGAAGGAAAAGACTACATCGTCAAAGACGGCGACGTGATGCATTTCCGCGCGAATACGTGAGCCATGTCTGACAGCGTCAGCGGCTTTCGCGCCCGTCGGGCGCGCGCGCCTTTTCGATCATCGAACCGAGAATATTGGAGTAGTCGTCCGTCCATGGTTTGCCGCCGTCAGTCTCCAGCAGCGTCCATTTACCCGATGCTTTGAAGGGGGCGAGCGCAGCTTCCGATTTCGCCACCACTACCGCGCTTGTGTAGGCGCCATCCAAGAACAAATTCGCATCCGGCGCCGGGATGTACTCCTGACCCATCGCAAATGCGCCGTCGGCCGCCGCCAGGCGCGCAACGACCTTTTCAAGCGCCAAGTGGCGATTGGTGACGTGAAAAACGAAAACACCGTTTTCCTTCAGAACATCCAGATACATGCGCACCGCCTCGCGCGTCAGAAGATGCGCCGGCACCGCGTCGGAGCTGAACGCATCAAGCAGGAGGAAATCGAACCGTCCTGATTCGACGTAAGCGAGTTTAATGCGCGCGTCGCCCGTAATGATTTCCGCATTGGGCTGGCAGTCGGACAAATATGTAAACAGGCCAGGGTCCGTAGCAACATCGACTATGATCGGATCGATCTCATAAAACACCCAGTTCTGCCTAGGTTGCGCGTAGCAGGCAACGCTCCCTGCCCCAAGGCCGACAACACCGATCGTTCCGGCGTTCGGCGCGAGTTGAAGCGCCTGGCCAATGGGCGTTGCAGGCGCGTAATAGCCAAGCGGCTGAAGCCGATTTTCGCCCTCAGCATACTGCATGCCGTGAATGGTCGTGCCGTGTCGCAAGATCCGAACGCCGTTTTCCCGCATGGTGACTTCGACAACGCCAAAAAAACCGCGTTGAACGGTACCGGAAGCGAAAAAGTCAAAAACGCCGCCGGTTAAACAAAGCGCTCCGAAGGCCGAAACCATCAACGCCCGCCGCCCTCTGGCAAGAGCGATGACGACGCCGATAGCGGCGTAGAAAACAATCATCAGTATCGCGGGCGCAGCCGCCATTTTAAGGAAGGGCGACGCAGCGAGGACGCCGGCGACAACCAAAAACAGGCGCCGCCCCATCGCATCGAAACTGGAGTGAACCGCAGGCAAGACTGTCAGCGCCAGGGCGATCATTAAAGGATACTCAAGCACCCGATCGAAAATAACCGGCGCGACGAGCGCGTTGAAGGCCCCGCCAAGAACGCCGCCAAGCGACATCAGAAGAAAAAACTCCGTGAGACGGGATACGTGCGGGCGCCGCGCCGCGAGGGCGCCGTGGCAAACCATAGCGACTGTGAATAAACAAACAAGCGTAATCGTAATTTCCAGCGGCCAGGTATTTGGTGTACGGACCACCAGGAGAAATGCGGCCAGCGCGACAACAGACGGCATGAGGTTCTGCATGGTCGCCGCCGAGAGAGGCGATTTTTTTGAAAAAACAAAAACAAAACTCAGGAGATAAACCATCAATGGCGGCGCCCATAAAAGGGGCGCCGAGGCGACATCGGTCGTGATATGAGTGGTGGCGCCGACCAGAAGGCTCGATGGGACAAAGGCGAGCGCCAGCCATGTTGCTCGCTCGCGCCACGAAAGGGCGACCTTCGATGCATCAGCGTTTTCTGCGCCCGCCGATTGCGTCGCCGCTTTCGATACGCCGGTCGCCAGCACCCCGCTAACGATGAGAAGAAGAGCAAGAACGCCGTAACCGAACGCCCAGCCAAGGCTCTGGTCGGCGACCCGCGTGAAAGGCTCCAGGGCGAGTGGATAAGCCGCCAAGCCGAGAAGGCTACCAAGGTTGCTCGCGGCGTAAAGGTGATAGGGATCGCCAGCGTCTGCACGCGTCGTCTTCGCGTACCAGTGCTGCACCAGGGGCGCGGTCGCAGAAACGAGAGCGAAGGGCGCCGCTATCGAAAGGCCGAACACGCCAATAAGCCAGAACGCGGGTTGCTCGACATTGGGCGGTCCGAGCATTTCGGTGATCTGCATCGGCAAAAAGGCGACGGCAAGCGCAAGAAGAACGCCGTGAATCGCCACTTGCAGCGACATCGACCGAAGCCGCGCAAGAAGATGCGCATACGCATAGCCCGCGAGAAGCGCGGTCTGAAAGCATACGAGAGACACGTTCCATACGGATGGCGATCCGCCAAGTAACGGCGTCGCCATTTTCGCGAACATCGGCTGAACAAGGAAAATTAACGCCGCGCCCAGGAATACGGCGGTAACGAACGGCGCCGCCCCATAACGCGAGCCCAGGAAGCTTCCGTCGCGCATCTGCGGCGCATAAGCGTTAGACGTCACCAGTAAGCACTCCCTATTCCAGGATCCGCCTTACCAGTAATCTGTTGTTAATTACCTAACGTGGAACTCGGATGAGCAAACACATCAGCTGCAATGAAATAGCTTAAACCTCAACCCTTGAGACGGCGGTTGCTAAATCAACCGTGAGTGGTCGCGGCACAAAGCTATTGACAAAGCAAAAAGCTCGATAAACACGAAGCAATTCGCTGAATAAACTGCGCCGCCCGTGACTATTGGCCTCGCAGTGTAAACGAGAAGCGACCACCCAGTTAATCACGCCATAGGGCCAAACGCTTTGGTTAGGAAAAATCAAGCAGACTGCCTCAACGCTAAAACCTTCGCCAAAAACACCGATGTGGAAAAGCTCTAAAGCTGCTTGCTTAACTAGATTACTATTAGTCCAGTAGCTAAAATCCGAATGTTAATAACTCCCGTGAATTAAATATGGCCACTTCTATGCCTCAGTATCAGACCGATGAAAATGGTGTGAGTTGGCATTGTCAACTGTTGGAAGTTGTCCATGGAGCCCATAAGGGGCGAATGTGCTACAATGACGACGACGAAATAGCGTTTTTATCAGAATATGACGAGTGGGAATTGGAAGACCTAAAGTCTGCGAACGTTAAATTTGAGGAGTTTACAACAGAAGACCTAGAGTGTGGCGAAGAGAATCGAGGACCATTTGTGCAGTGTGAAATTGTCTATTTTGGTTTCCCCCTTATGTCAGAGTGTTGCTCTATTCCGAGAGAATTTCTTCGACCTGCAACATACGCCGCTGCTCGCGACCGACTCAACAAAATTTCTGTTATAGTATTGCGATGGCACCATAAAATTGAACCCGAGATCTCATGTTATGACGCCAGCGACATAGTCCATCTAATGGAAGAAAAAGAACTAATTGTTTCCCAGATGCAACCCAGTAAAGACGAACAAACGGTTAAAGGGCGAAAGGTCTTCCTATGTCACGCAACGCCGGACAAACAACTCGTTCTAAAAGTGCATAACGAGTTAGAGTTTTCTGGCCATTATCCTTGGATCGACTTAATCGAAATTGCTCCAGGCGATTCGATAGTGCAAAAGATATCAGAAGCGACTGAAAGCGCAGATGCACTATTGCTATTTATCTCGCACTCTTCCAGCAAATCAGGTTGGGTCAAGAGAGAATGGAGCTCTGTGTTGTCTCGCCACATTCCTAAAGGACGGCCTAAAATAATTCCTCTGCTGATAGATGATTGTGAAATCCCGTCGTTGCTATCTGACATAAGGTATATCGACTTTAGGAACGACTATTACAACGCAGTCGATGAACTCTTAAAGTCCCTAGACAAGATATAACGACACACCCCTCCAACGCAGACCGCGCAGAAACTCATACTAAAGTAGGAGAAGTGATAAAGCAGAAGGGTCTAATCATCTTTGCAGGCCTGGCGGCGACTTACTCTCCCACGCCTTAAGACGTAGTACCATCAGCGCTGGCGGATTTAACGACCGAGTTCGGGATGGGATCGGGTGGACGCCCGCCGCAATAACCACCGGGCCGGCAAAAACGATTAAATGCGAGAATCAAATTCATTAAGGTGTCTAACGCGTTAGCGATCAGTTCGAGTAAAGACGAACCGTTCGCCGCGCATGAACCATGCCCATACCAATTTCAAAGAAACTGGCATGAGAACGATCAAGTCGATCGAACAATTAGTACCGGTTAGCTTCACGCATCGCTGCGCTTCCACACCCGGCCTATCAACGTGGTGGTCTTCCACGGTTCTCGAGGGAATTCTTGTTTCGAGGTCGGTTTCCCGCTTAGATGCTTTCAGCGGTTATCCGTTCAATACATAGCTACCCAGCTGTGCCGTTGGCACGACAACTGGTCCACCAGAGGTATGTCCATCCCGGTCCTCTCGTACTAAGGACAGCTCCTCTCAAAATTCCTACACCCACGGCAGATAGGGACCGAACTGTCTCACGACGTTCTAAAC
>JBCDAD010000096.1:0-4901 GCA_039186325.1 Pseudomonadota bacterium
AAGACGGCTTGATTGTGGAGCATTGGGACAATCTCGCACCCATCACGCCGCCCAATCCGAGCGGACGCACGCAGTTTGACGGCGCCACCGAAGTTACTGACCTGGACAAAACCGAAGCCAACAAGGCGCTTGTCGAGGGGTTTGTTCGAGATGTCTTGATGAATGGCGAGTCAGACAAGATGACGACGTATATTAATCCGGACAAATATCTTCAGCATAACTCCCAAGTCGCCGACGGGTTGGACGGGTTGGGCGAAGCGCTGGCTTTCTTCGCTGAAAACGGTCTCGTCATGGAGTATGAAACGCTCCACAAGGTCCTCGGCCAGGGCAATTTTGGTCTCACGATGAGCGAAGGAAAATTTGGCGCAGGCGATCATGTCGCCTTTTATGACCTCTTTCGGGTCGAAGACGGGCTAATTGTTGAGCATTGGGATGTTATTCAGACAATCCCGCCACGCGAGGAATGGAAGAACGACAACGGCAAGTTCTGACAAGCCGCCATCTGACTATCGGGGTTTTGACGTAGTGAGGGCGTGGATAATTTCCAAAAATCCCGCCCACCGCCAACGCGGCGACACACAACGCGCAGGCGCGCATGAATAAAAAAAGGCCCACTGGCGACGAAGGCGTCGCCGTCCCGAGCCAGCGGCTTGCCCGTATCGCGCGTTTTGGCGCGCTTGGCGCCGGGATCGCCGGCAATGTCGTCGCTGAAGGCGCACAGCGACTGGCCCGCGGCGAACGGCCATCCCTGCAGGATCTCGTATTATCGCCAGCCAATGCGCGCAAAGCGGCGGACCAACTCTCGCGCCTGCGCGGCGCGGCGATGAAACTCGGCCAGCTTCTCTCTATGGACGGCGGCGACTTCATCCCCCCGGAGTTCGCCGAACCGCTTGAGCGTTTGCGCGCCTCGGCCCATGAAATGCCCGGCCGTCAGTTGAAAGCTGTGCTGACGGAGAATTGGGGGCCGCGTTGGATCACGCGCTTTAAGTCATTCGATGTCAAACCCATCGCCGCGGCCTCGATCGGTCAGGTCCATCGGGCGACGACCAGGGACGGACGTACGCTGGCCCTCAAAATTCAATATCCCGGCGTGCGCGAAAGCATCGACAGCGACATCGACAATCTCGCCGGGATCATTGGCATGTCCGGCGCAATTCCCAAAGATGTCGACCTCAAACCGCTTTTCGCTGAATTAAAAAAACAACTGAAGGAGGAAGCCGATTACGAGCGGGAGGCCGCGCGCCTCAAAAGCTTCGCTGAGATATTAAACGGGTCTGACGATTTCATCACGCCAGACGTCCATGACGATTTCACGACAAAGAACATTCTCGCAATGTCGTATCTGGGGGGCGCGCCGATCGAGAGCCTGTCAGATGCGCCGCAAGAGGTGCGCAACCAGGCGGTGACACGGCTGATCGACCTGACATTAAGGGAATTGTTGCATTACCGCCTGATGCAAACAGACCCGAATTTCGCCAATTTCTTCGTAGACGAACAGACGGGCAAGATCATCCTGCTCGATTTCGGCGCCGCTCGGGATATCGAACCGGCGTTGAGCGACGGATATCGCGCGCTGCTGACCGCAGCGATCAACGGCGATACCGACGAAGCGCTCAATATTGCGAAAGACCTGGGCTTTGTCGGCGATACGTTAGCGACCGATCATGAGACCTTAATGCGCGAAGTCTTTGATCTCGCCGGGGCGCCGTTGCGCCAGGACGGTCCTTTTGATTTCGGTGGGACAGACCTCGGCGTTAAACTGCGGGACAAAGCGTTTGCATTACGCCAAGCCGGTTTCGCACATCCCCCACCCCCGCCAGCGGTCTTTATCCATCGAAAATTTGGTGGACTTTATTTGCTGGCGACCCGCCTCAACGCCCATGTCGAGATCGGCGCCTTGGCGCGACGACATCTGACGACAACGCCTTAGATGTCATTCCCACGGGTTGACGGAGGGGGAACCGTCAACCGGAATCGATCGCTCGATTTCACCACCCCTATCGCTGGACCCCACGGTCTGCGCCGTGGGGAATCGGAAAGGGCGGGTCAACCGAAAAAAATCGCTGTCGGTGAGGATATGACCGACACGGAATTTCTCTCTCCCACCACTTCTGCGACTCGCCACGGCGCAGACCGTGGCGTCCAGTGAGCCTACTCATTGTTCGGTATCAGCCTACAGAGCGTGGGGATCGTTAAGCGCTATGGACCCCCGTTTGCACGGGGGTGACATGGCGACGGCCAACAGCAAGCGCCCTACCAGTCCTTGGAAATCTCTACAAAGATCGATCTCGGGTCTCCCGGGAAGTGACCCGTACGTTCCAGAAAGCCCGAAACCGCATAGGTTTCATCGAACAGATTATCGATCCGCAACAAGACCTCGACGGGTCCCGGCGACCAGATAATGGACGCGTCAAAGACAAAATAAGACTGGACCGTTTGTCCGTTCAGGCTGAACTGGTCACTCACATAATCGCCGCCAAAAGCAAAAGCCGTTTTGATCGCAGGGACCTGATAACGTGTCCAGAAACCGAATTGATGCTCGGGCGCATTTGCGAAGCGATCGCCGACCCGGTTGCGAATGCGGTCAGTTCCCGCCGCACCTGTTTCTTCCGTTACTTTGGCGTCGTTATAGGCATATGCAGCCGTGACGACCCAATCGGGCGTTACGTCGGCGGCGACTTCAAATTCAACGCCTCGGCTTGTGACTTCGCCGAAGGCGACCAGATCGTCAAACCCGTCCCCACCCGGATCTTCACCGGAATTCTGTAGCAAGTTTGTTCGCGCAATATCATAAAATGACAAACTTGACTGGATGCGACCACCAAAGAGACCTGTCTTGATGCCGGCCTCTATAATTTCGCCTTCCGACGGATCAAATGGCCCGCCCAAACGCGGATCCTGGTCACCAATTCCCTGGGGCTCATAACTCTCAGCCCATTGGGCGAATACGGAGACTTCCGGCAGAATTTTGTAGACGGCGCCCGCCCTGAAGGTCGCCCGCTCATCATCGAAATTATCTTCAAATTCTGTGCCCACATTGCTTTTGTCCTTGAACCGATCAAATCGTACGCCGCCAGTCAGCGTCAGATTGCCGATGGTGAGTTCCTCAAGAAGATAAACGCCCTGGCGCGTTTGCTCGCTGACGGTTCCGTCGGCGATATTACCGAGTATATACGTCGTCCGATCAGAAACGCCGTAAAGCGGATCGATCAGGCTTATGCCAAGAATATTGTCGCCAGGTCCGCGGCCGCGATCAAAAAAGAAGGTTTGATCGCCGTTGAAGTGATCAACACCCACCAGCAAACGGTTTTCTACCGGGCCGAATTGAGCGGACCAGATCGCGTTGGCGCCAAAGGTAATGCTCTCTTCTTCGCGCGTCTGATCACGAAATTCGCGCACAGAGAGAAAATCAACAATCCCGTCGCCATCTGTATCTTCGAGCGTTCGCGGCTCGTGATACTCCTGATTCTCTTCGCTGTCCGTATACCGAACAGCAGCATCCCAGGTCAGGAAGTCGCCGATCTCGCCCTCAAGCTTGGCCTGGACATTGTTCGAGACCAAATCGAGAAAATCATCGGGCTCGTTGTGGTTCCAACGCCGATCAGCGAGAAAATCTCCGTCATCATTCACCGGCACGCCGCGCAAACGGTTGCCCTGCAGATCCTGTTCGTACCGCGTTCCCTGGAGCGTGAATTCGGCGAAACCGAGATCAGCGCCGAGCCCCAGATCATAGATGATCGTCTCGCTGTCTGTGTTATCGCGCGCTGTCTCGCGATTCTCATAGAAAAAACCGGCGCGACCAACCAGTCCGTCAACCGGCAACGCGCCGTTGATTTCCGCGCTGCCGCCGAACCGACCCTCCGTGCCGTAGATCGCTTCAAGGCGCGCAGCAAAGTCTTCCGTCGGTTTCTTGGTAATGTAATTGAAAATACCGCCCGGCGCACCAGGACCGTAGAGCATGCCCGCCGGACCTTTTAGGAAGTCTACCTGCGCGACATTGAAAAGCTGCGGCACAGCAAAGCCTGCATACGGATCACCGCGCAATCCGTCGAAGAAAATTTCTTCCTGACGAAAGCCCCGGGCGGTCACGCCGGCGTAGCTGAACACGCTGACCCCGGAGATGTTCCGGTAAATGTCCTGCGCATCGCGGGCGCCCTGGTCGCTGATCAACTGATCATTTATGCTCGTGATCGAAATTGGGGATGACAACGGATCCGTCGGCAGCTTGCCTGTCGGGGAATCATCGACCCGGTAAAGGCGCTGCGCGCGGCCCTGCACGATGATGACATCATCCGTTTCAATGACAGCGTCACTTGCATCGTCAGATGTTTGCGCCGTAGCCCATGACGGCGTCATGGCGACCGCGACGATCGCGCTGAGGCCAGCGCATTGTTTCCAGTGATTACCCATTTCTCATTCCCCTCCAGGTTCCCACTCGGCATCATTAGTGCATGTGATAATCATTTGCAATATAAATCGCCCGAGTGAAAATCCAGATGGGCTGGCTGATTTTGGCTGGCGTTTATCTGCGCGTTCACAGCATCATTCCCGCGGATTGACGGGCGGGAACCGTCGACAGGTATTCGTGAAACGATATTACTGTGCCGATTTCTGGACCCCACGGTCTGCGCCGTGGGGAGACGAATGTGGGGAAGTATTTTGAAGAATCAACCATCGCCGTCGAAGCGGACAATTCTGTGTCGGGACCTTCCCGTAACCTTCAATTCTCCGACTCGCCACGGCGCAGACCGTGGCGTCCAGTGAGCCTACCCATTGTTCGGTATCAGCCTACGGAGCGTGGGGGTCGTTAAGCGCTATGGACCCCGTGAGTTCACGTTACAAGTGCAACACTGTTATGGTGATTGCTGCGATGGGACAGTTTTACGACCAGCTCGGTCTTG
>JBCDAD010000097.1:0-4719 GCA_039186325.1 Pseudomonadota bacterium
GAAGCAATGCTTCGTCTTGGCGTCGAGGCGGACACAGAGATCTGGTTTCACGGGCCGATGCAGCTTGGCGCCACATTCAATGTGCGCCAACCGGATATCGCGGGCAATTTGCGCCGGTATCGCGACGCGGCCCGCGTCGAAGGCAATCCGATCCTCGATAGCAACGAATGGGACCGTTACGCGGACGCCTTCGTCGATGCGCTGATCAAAAGCGAATACCCATCTGACAGGCCGCTCTACACAACACTCGATAACGAAGTCTGGAATTTTGCGGCGCGTTATCTTGCGTCCAATCACTACGCCATCGGCATTGGTCAGTCTGCGGTTGGCGGTGAATATCCCTATCGGGAGGGATATGGCATTTTGCTGGCGCGATGGGTGAGCGCTATCGAGGCGGCGTTGTCGCGCGCGGATCGGGAACAAAATATTATTTATGTTGCCGAGAGTCATACAGCGAACCCCGACACATCGCGCATCATCCTAAAGGCCTTTCGGGAGAAGTACGAAGCCCTCGACGGCGACTGGAGCGCCCTGCGCGGCAAGACCGGGATTGCAATCACTACATATTGGGGTGGGAATTGTTGGTATAAAGATATATTTCCGTCACTCGCGCCAAAATCTCAATGGCCTTATACCGATGCCGAGTTATCAGCGCTGCATGACAAATTCGCCGAAGAAGCCCGCGCGCGCCCGACCGAATTGACGCGTCGCCTCGCCGATTGCAATATTGGCGGATCAGTCGAAACGATCGGCACATTGCCCTGGATATTAAAGCACTGGCGCGGTCACGCGGACATCGCCGAAGAATTCGGCGTCGCCTTGCTGGGCGCATATGAAGGCGGGTCCCATGATGAAAAGCCGGTTTTCTTCCAGCGCAAATACGGCGCGCATGCCGATGCACTGGAGGCATTTTACGAAGAATATCACTGGGGGGCGGAAGGCGCCCGGGTGAATAAAGCGGTCAATGATGCGATTTTGGCTGAATATCCAGGCGTCATTCTCGCTAACTACGCAACGGTTGGCGGACTCGGCCAGCCCTGGTTTGAAGGCGGTTACGGCGCGGAAAACGCAATGGCGGAGACCTGGCGCGCCTACGAAAAACAATAGGGTTTGCGCAGAACCGACGCCCTTCTTTTTCCGGCGCAGGACTTGACCTCGACCTGAAATCGACTAGGTACGAGGCAATCCCTAAAACGTGCTGTTTGACTGTCGCTCCACCTGCGGCGCTCCGACCGCCGTTGACGGCGGCGAGAGAGCAATCGGAAAGCGAAAGCGATGGCGAAAAAGAAAAAATCCGGCGATTCCCAGGTTATTGAAGGCAAGGCCAAGGAAGTCGAGAAAAAGAAGCAAGCGAGCCCGCTGGAGTTTCTCCAACAAGTGCGCAATGAGGGTGAAAAGGTCACCTGGACATCGCGCAATGAGACGATGGTCTCAACGGTCATGGTGCTGATTATGGTCGCCATCATGGCGATATTCTTCTTTGTCGTCGACCAGATTCTTCGCGCTGGCGTGTGCGGTATTTTGCCAATCGAATGCGTTGCGCTTTAGCGCTGAAATTCAAGAGACGAGAAAACTAGATGTCTGAAAAATGGTATATCGTTCACGCCTATTCCAACTTTGAAAAAAAAGTTGCCGAATCAATTTTGGCGTCGGCAAAAGACAAAGGCCTGGAGCACCTTATTGAAGAAGTCTTTGTGCCGACGGAAGAAGTGACCGAACTTCGCCGTGGCCGAAAAATCAACACGGAAAAACGGTTTTTCCCGGGCTATGTTCTGGTCAATATGGTGATGACGGAAGAAACCTATCACCTCATTAAAGATACGCCGAAGGTCACAGGTTTCCTGGGGTCTGGTCAAAAGCCAATGCCCGTCCCGCAAAAGGAAGTCGATCGTATTCGCGGTGTAATTGAAGAAGGGGCAGAGCGTCCGCGGCCGACAATCACCTTTGATGTGGGCGAAACGGTCCGGGTTATCGATGGTCCGTTCGCGTCGTTCTCCGGTGTGGTGGAAGCCGTGGACGAGGAAACCACACGCCTGAAAGTGGCGGTTTCGATTTTTGGCCGTGCAACACCAGTCGAGTTGGAATTCACGCAGGTGGAAAAAGGCGGCTGATCAGGCTGCGGCCCGACGGTCAGAATTTAATCGCACTCCGCATTGTGACCGAGCGCCGGGTAATTTTGCACCAGACGGCGCGCCAACCGCTCGGATTGAAGACGCGCGCCCTTCGCATTGTGGTGCGTTGCATCAAGCCAATAGCGATGATCCGATGTGATGGGCCCGCCTAAATCAATAATAGGATGGTCGACCTGTAACTCCTCTATCAACGCCGGGGCCGGGGCGGGGGCGCCGAAAGCGGGTAGATAAAGATACGCCAGATTATTGGCCGCCGCCTCAGTCTTGCGCAAATAATGGCGTACGAACCGATATTCGAGCGGTTGAAGCGGTCCCGGCAAAAGATTCATCGGAGAGACATTGGCCTCGCGCATATCCGACAAAACGCGCATCTGGTTTTCCGTACGCGTAATATCACGCGATTTGACTTCGCCAGAGATGAAGACTTGTTCTTGCGTCAGGTCGCGATTGGAGCCCTCATACCCTTTCGGTGAGAAGACCGGCCGAACATCCGGCGCCCCGACAAGCGTTTTAAGAAACAAAGACGCCTGGCGGCCGGGTAAGCGAAAAAGATCGCTCACATAGTTCATATTGAGCGCAAGCGGCGCCGTCAGAATATCGGAGGCGTCGGCAAGGAAAATAAACCCGACATGGGGGCGCCGGCTTTCAACCTCATTGAATTCCACGAGCGTCAAGGCCGGCGATTTCGCCGTCGCCGTTTCTTTCGCGATTGCATAATGCATGTTCCGACCGGTCACGGGGATGGCAAGATTCGCCACATGAATGCGCCGGCCAGTCGCCTGGCAATATTCTGCTTCTACAATCGGCGCACTGATCGCCCCGAGCATGCGCGACGTGCCGATAAGTGCGATGTCAATTGGCGTTGTATCAAAATGAAGGCGCTCATAGACCCAATCGGCCTGGCGCGTCGTAAGCGAATGATGGGCTTGGTAGCGATAATATTTGTTATGGGGCAACAGGATCGACACGTTCAACAAAGTGATCACGAAGCCGATGACCAGCAGCAAAAAAGCAATAGGAGACAAGCGGTTTTCCATCATCACTGCGCGTCAAAAATTAAAATAGATGAAGATGGCTGGCTGCCACGCGGCCATAACGCCCGCTGTCAGCATGACCGCAATCGACATAGCGGCAAGCGGTGTTGGACGCATAATGCGGCCGTCAATCGCGGGTAGTTTTGGCAATGTCTGGTCTAATCGATCTGTATACCCAGTGATCTGCAGGCTATTTGGCGCAAAGAGAGCGATCAGTGCGGCGAAAGCCATCAACCCATAAGCCGCCGGATGGGCGATCAACACCGGTGAGGCGTCAGCCGCGCCCGCCATACTCGAAAACACTGCGAAAGCGGCGGGAATGCTTTCGGCCCGGAAGAAAACCCAGGCGAGTATCACGATGGCAAGGGTCATGAATTGCTTGGTGAGCAACCCTGAGAAACTGCGCCACGCATCAAGCCTTGGAAAGTATATTCGTGCGGCGTGATTAGCCGTAATGAACGTTGCGTGAATGGCGCCCCAGATAACAAATGTCCACGCAGCGCCATGCCAGATCCCGCCGATCAGCATCGTGAGGAATATGTTACGCAGGCGCATGAGTTCGCCGGAACGATTGCCGCCGAGCGGGATGTAAACATAATCTCGCAGGAAATTCGACAATGTGATGTGCCAACGGCGCCAGAATTCGATGATAGAGCGCGCTTTGTAAGGCGAGTTGAAGTTGATTGGCAGACGGACGCCGAACATCAAACCCAGACCGATCGCCATGTCGCAATAACCGGAGAAGTCAAAATAAATCTGAAGCGTGTAACCGATCGCCGCGGTCCATCCCGCCGCCATGGACAACGGATCGCCCATCGCCGCCGCCGCGTAGATCGGGTCAATCGCGCGGGCGATCGGATCAGCGATCATCGTCTTTTTGGCCAACCCCAGAGCGAAAATCATCACGCCATAAGCGAGCATTGTTTGGTCAATCGGTTTGCGATTGAGCGACGCGAATTGGGGCCGCGTGTGTTTGTGATGAACGATCGGACCGGCGATCAGTTGCGGGAAAAACGATACGAAGAGCGCATAATCGCGAAAACGACTTTCATAAGATCGCGACGTGTAGCAATCGACGAGATAGGCGATTTGTTGAAAGGTAAAAAACGAGATACCGAGCGGCAGCAGAAATCCGAGCAGTCGCCATTCTGAATTGAGCAATGCGGTGATATTGCCGCCGGCGAAATCCAGATATTTGAACCAGAAAATTGCCGTGAGATTGGCGACAACGCCGAGAATTACCGCGCCGCGCCGAATAACCGCCTGTGGTCCAGTTGCGGCCACTTTCCCGATCAGAAAATTGAGGGCGATCGACCCGCAAAGCAAAAACAGATGTGAGAGGCTCCAGCAGGCGTAAAAAAGGAGCGATGCAATGAGTAAGAAAGAAACAGAAGCGCGAAAGCCGGCCAGCGCGCGTAGGCCGTAAAACCCGGCGAGCGCCAAGGGCAAGAACCCAAGCAGAAAGAGGTAAGAACTAAACAGCATCGCAACCGGCGCGCCCAACGCAAACGCCGATTGTGGTGGTTAATACTTCCTGTTCCCTTAATTCACGC
>JBCDAD010000098.1:0-4571 GCA_039186325.1 Pseudomonadota bacterium
CGATACGCCAGCGGGGCTGCAACAATTTTTGAACTTCTGGACGCGCAAACCCGTCGTATTTCCGCGGAAAGCCAATATATCCAAGCCCAGCAACAGCGCGTATCTAATCGTGTGGTGCTTTATTTGGCGATCGGCGGCGATTTCCTTACCGACGATCGGCTCGCCGCATTGCAAGCGGAAGTTGGAGAGTAATTCAAATGTTTAGAAAGCTGACCACAGTGTTCGGAACGCTTGGCGTACTGGTCGGCGGCTTTTTGTTAATAAACATTTTAGGCTCGCTGCGGCCGGAAGTGGAGACACAAGAACCGGACATCGCGCCGCCGGCAGTATTTTATACTGTAGCGCAGTCCCAACCCATTACGCTTGACGTCTTTGCGCGCGGCGAAGTCAATCCGCGCACGGAAATTAGTCTGACCGCTCAAATTTCAGGAAAAGTCGCATCGACGTCATCGGCTTTTGTAAATGGCGGGGCATTTAAAAAAGGCGACCTTCTCATCAAAATTGAAGATGATGACTATCGCTATTCGGTCACCGGGGCGCGCTCCAATCTCGCTCAAGCGAAAGAACTCCTGGCGCGCGAACAGGCGGAAGCCGATCTCGCCCAACAGGATTTTGAGGAATTGGGCGGCGACATTCAGGCTTCGGATCTTACCCTGCGCAAACCGCAACTTGCGCAAGCCCGCGCAAACTACGATGCAGCTGTCGCGAACTTTAAAACGGCGCAATTGAATTTGGACCGAACGGAAATCAAAGCGCCCTTCAATGGCCGCGTCCGCGAACGTCTGGCCGGCCCCGGGCAGTTTGTTTCGCCGGGCGCGCAAATTGGAAGAATATTTTCGACCGATGTTGCGGAAATTCGCCTGCCGTTGACCGATGAAGACTTCGCAAAGCTTGGTATGCCGATCGCTTTTGTCGCTACCGAGGACAATCCGGGTCCGGACGTGGAATTGTCCGGGATATTAGCGGGAAAACAGTATTTTTGGCGGGGACAGATCAAGCGTACCGACGGCGCCATTGATGCGGCGACACGACAAATCTCGGCGATCGCCGTTGTTGATGACCCTTATGGGGCCGCCGCCACCGATGGCGCGCCTCTGGCGATGGGCTTGTTTGTTGACGCGCGCATAAAGGGGCAACCTTACAACGATGCGTTCGTCCTGCCGCGCATAGCACTGCACGGTCGCGATCAGGTTTATGTCATTGGCGCTGATAATCGACTTGAAATTCGAACAGTGAATGTCGTGTCAACGTCAAAAGACGAAATCACGATTGCCGGCGGCATCACAAATGGTGATCGCGTCGTGACATCGCCATTGCGCGGCGCCGGCGACGGTGATGCTGTATCTCCAGAAGGCGAAGCCCCCGCGATCGCGCGGGTTAACTTTCTGGCTCCCGCAGATGCGGCGCCACGCTCGGCGACGTCTTTTTCAGACCCCAGCGATATCGCAATTGTCACGGACACAAAGTCCGCAGGCGACATATCCGAACCGCGACCAACGCCGCGGTTGACCGGCCCCATTTCTCCAGGCGACCGTTCGCGCGACAGCGGCGTCGCCGATCATCTCAATCGCCTTCAATTGCAAAACGGGTTCGAGGATACTGATCCAGCGGTGGTCGCGGCTCAGGAAGGCGCGAAACAATGAACGGTCTGATCACCTGGTGGGCGCGCAATACCGTCGCCGCCAATTTGCTGATGGCGGCGTGTATCATTGCCGGCGTCGCCTCTTATTTTTCCCTCGAACGCGAAGTCTTTCCCGCCGCATCGTTTAATGGCGCCGACATAATCGTGGCGTGGCCCGGCGCATCCCCGCAGGAAATGGAAGAACAAGTTGTCTTGCGGATTGAAGAAGCCGTCGCCGGCATTGACGGACTTGAGCATATCGACTCGTCCGCCCAGGAGGGCGTCGCGACTGTTTCTCTTGAAGGGCGGGCCAACGGCGACAAAACACTTTTTCTCAATGAAATCAAAAACCGTGTGGATGGGATCTCAACCTTCCCCTCCGATGTGGAGCCGCCGCGCGTCCAGCAATGGCGCGAGTCCGCGCCCGGTCAGTTCGTAGCGCTCTTCGGCGACATATCCGAACGCGAACTCAATCGGCTGGCGCGGGAATATAAAAATGAAATCGCGCAGCTCCCGAACGGGTCCACCAATATTGAATTGTGGGGCGCGCAGAATGAAGAAGTATCGATTGAAGTGTCGGAGGAAGCGCTTCAGCGTTTTGGCCTGACCTTCGATGAAGTTGCGCAAGCCATTCGCGGTTCATCCATCAATCTTGCTGGCGGGCGCGTTCAAACTGATACCGGCAATGTGCAGGTGGCGACTCGCAATCTGGCTGACACAGCGGACGAGTTCTCCGAAATCGTCGTCAGGCAGCAACCCGACGGATCGGTGATCCGCGTCGGCGATATCGCGACGGTCATTGACGGATTTGAGGACATCAAGACGCGGCGGGAGGTCAATGGCTCCCCGTCGATAAATTTTGCGGTTATCTCGCCGGAAGAAGTCAATATCGTCGCTCAATCGAAGTCGCTTGAGAAATGGATCGAAGAAAAGAACACCGAGCTTGATGGGCGCGTAGAACTCTTTGAGTGGTTTGATTTCGCCGATGTCTTTTACGAACGCCTGACGCTTGTCGCCAACAATGCAGCACTTGGTCTCGTCCTGGTCGTCATCATATTGCTTCTGTTCCTGCGCCCAGTCGTCGCCTTTTGGGTGGCCATCGGAATTGCGATCTCGTTCGCCGGCGCGTTTGTTTTCATGCCTGCCGCCGGTGTTTCGCTCAATATGCTGTCGTTGTTTGCATTTTTGCTCGTCATCGGCGTTGTCGTTGACGACGCGATTATCGTCGGGGAAAGCATTCATAACCAGGTTGAACAGGGTAATGAGGGTATTTCCGGCGCGATACTTGGCGCCCAGCTTGTCGCCAAACCGGTCATATTTGCTGTGTTAACGACGATGATTGCCTTCGCGCCATGGCTATTCATGGCCGAAATGTCCGCGTTCACCAAGCATATTTCCTTTACTGTCATCTTTGCCCTGACTTTTTCCCTGATAGAATCGTTCTTTATTCTGCCCGCGCACTTGTCGCATATGAAACAGCAGAACAAGGACACAAAATTCTACGCATTCCAGGGAAAATTCGCCGACGGTATTTTAACGGTGGCTGACAAGTATTATCGGCCGGTCATACAGCTCGCGATCAGGGCTCGTTATGTCACTGTCGCAATTTTCACGGTCTTGTTTATGCTTTCCGTTTCCCTGCTCTCACAGGGCTGGGTCGCATTCACGTTTGACCCTGAGGTTGAAGGCACGTTTGTTGAATTACGTGTAAAACTTCCTGATGGTGCTCCTTATTCGCGTGCGGAGCAAATCTTTGAAGATGTGGAACGCGCATCAGAAGAGCTGAAGACCGCCTTACCGCCGACGGTCAGCGGCGAAGATCTTGTGCGCAGTGTTTATATTCGCGCAGGCCAGGATGGCGTTGTTTCATATTTGACAATCGTTGAAGCGGGGGACCGCAAGGTTTCGACAAAAGAAGTGGCCGAAGCATTTCGCGAGGCGCTGGGGCCAATTGAAGACGCCGAAGAAATCAATATCGGCTATACGATCAACGACTTTGGACCCGCTTTTGAATATGGGATTGAGGCGGAAGATCTTGAAACCCTGCGGCTCGCAACCATTGATATGGAGAATTTTCTCAAAACCCTGCCCGGTGTTTTTGACATTCAGAACTCTCTTCAATCCGCGACACCGGAGTTACAGATCGAAATGAAACCGGGGGCCGAACGCTTCGGCCTGACGCTCGCCGAGGTCTCTCGACAAATTCGACAGGCGTTTTACGGCGAGGAGGTGCAACGACTGCCGCGCGAAGGACAAGATGTGCGCGTGATGGTGCGTTATCCGCTTTCGGACCGTGAGTCGCTGACGACGATTGAATCGATGCGTGTGCGGACTGGAGACGGACGCGAGGTTCCATTGATCGCAGTCGCCGATGTCAAGTTCGCCCCCAGTTATAAACGCATCTTGCGCCGGGATCGGTCGCGGTCGGCGACAGTATCAGCGGAATTTGAAGAGGACGTTGATAAGGCGGCCATCCTCCAACAATTCCGGGACGTTTATGTTCCGGCCGCTAAGCAGAGATTCCCGGAAGCGGATATTTCCCGGCGTGGAAGCGAGGAAGATCAAGCAGCCTTTATGGCGGAACTTATTCCACTCTACATCGTCGCGCTGTTTATCATGTATATGCTTCTGGCGATCGCGTTCAGTTCGTACTGGCAACCTGTGCTCGTCATGTCGGCTATCCCTTTTGGTTTTATGGGCGCCGCCTTCGGGCATCTGATTTTTGGCCTCGACTTTACGATGTTCTCTTTCTTTGGCGTTGGCGCCGCCGCCGGCGTGGTGATCAATGACAACCTTGTGCTCATCGATTACGTCAATCGCTTGCGAGCGAAAGGCGAAGGCGCCCTCGCCGCGCTCGTTAAAGCGGGGGTTGGACGGTTTCGTCCCATTATATTGACATCTGTCACGACGTTCATCGGTCTTATGCCGATCATGTGGGAACGCTCCACAA
>JBCDAD010000099.1:0-4513 GCA_039186325.1 Pseudomonadota bacterium
TCCGGCGACGCATTCGGGCGATCCATGATCGTCAACGCAGGCCGAGCACGCAATGTTGAAGCAGGCCAGGCCGTGGTGGACGATCAGGGTTTTATCGGCCGTGTCGTCGACGCCGGAACACGCGCGTCGCGGGTGTTGTTATTGACCGACAGTCAAAGCCGGGTGCCGGTATTTGTCGAAGGCGCCGAGGTGGAAGGCATTCTTGTCGGCAACAGCAAAGACCGACCGACGATTAGTTTTACACGCGACTCCGAGCCCCGCGAGGTTATCCAGGGGCAGCGTATTCTGACGTCAGGCGCGGGCGGGGTTCTGCCGCGCGGCTTGCCCGTCGGGGAGGTCGTAAATGCGACAGGTTCAGACATCGCCGTAGATTTGTTCGCTAATTACGCGATGACCCGCATGGTCCGCATTATCAACTATGAATTCCCAGAACCGGGGGCCGATGGCGCTGTCGAGGAAAACGCCGCCATTGGCGACGACACCATAACATCGGATACCGCTGCCACCGCTGATGAACCATCCGCGCCAGCCCCGGAAGGATAAGCCATGGGCTATCGCGGCGAAAATTTGGCGCGGTCGGCGAGGGCGTTAACGCCGACTGTGTTGGGATTCCTCGGTGTCATTATTTTGTCCTTACCGTTAAGGCTGTTTGAGGGAACAGCGCCGACGCCGATTCTGCCATTGTTGGTGGTCTTTTTCTGGTCCATTTACGGGGCGGAATATTTACCATCCGTGAGCGTCTTTTTAATCGGATTATTGCAGGATTTTCTGGGCGGCGGTCCATTAGGGCTTTGGGCTGGCGTTTACCTGTTAACCCAATTCATCATGATGCATCAGCGGTCCTATTTCCTGGGGCGTGAACAACGGGTTGTTTGGATCGGATTTGCCTTGGCCTGCGCCATCGCAGGGCTTATTGTATGGCTTGTAATGAGTCTGATGAATGGAGCCCTTTTGCCGCTCGGCCATTTTTTGTTTCAACTCGCGGTGACGGTGGCGATCTATCCAGCATTCGCGAGCGGATTCGGGCGACTCCATCGACGTGTAATTGTGGAGCGGTAGAGTATTATGCGCGTTAACGCCCATGACCATGAACGCCAGGAAGTTGTCTCTAGACGGACAATGTTATTCGGCGGCGGGGCGACTCTTCTTTTTACAGGCATCGCCGCCAGGCTTTATCAGCTCCAGATCATTGACCATGAAAAATATCTCGATCTCGCTCAGGAAAATCAGTTCAACAGGCGCATTCTGACGCCGTTGCGCGGTGAAATTGTAGATCGTTTTGGGAACACGCTCGCGTCGAACCGTAAAAATTTCCGCGTCCTGTTTATTCCCGAACAGTCGCGCGATGTCGAAGAAGCGCTTGATGAGATCAACAAAATTGTACCGATCACGGACGCAAAGCGCGCACGTATCCTGCGCGAAATCCGCAGACGCGGCGCGTTCACCCCTGTCGAGATTGAAGACAATCTCAGTTGGGATGAATTTTCCAAG
The DNA here is from genome assembly GCA_039186325.1 of Pseudomonadota bacterium. GTDB lineage: Bacteria > Pseudomonadota > Alphaproteobacteria > Caulobacterales > Parvularculaceae > Hyphococcus. The sequence continues at coordinate 1,492 of JBCDAD010000099.1, forward strand.
ATAAATTTCGAATTACCCCACCTTGGCGGCGTCTTACCGGATGTGGGCGAGACCCGGGACTATCCTTTGGCTGAGGCGAGCGCTTTTGTTATCGGATATGTCGGCGCCGTTACGGAGCGGGACCTCGCCGAACAAAAAAGCGATGAAGATCGTCTGTTGTTGCGTCAGCCGGGCTTTAAAGTCGGTCGGGACGGCCTGGAGCGGACATACGATACGGAATTGCGCGGCGCTGCGGGCGAAGTCGATGTAAAGGTCAATGCTCACGGCCGAGTGATATCGGAACTGAGCGACAAGGCGATCCCTGCCTCGCAAGGCCAGACACTGTCGCTGACAATCGACTCCGAATTGCAGCAACACGCGATGAAAGTGCTCGCGACGCCCGGGGAACGGATGCCGGACGAACCGCAAAGCGCATCCGCCGTCGTGATGGATGTGGTTACCGGTGATATTCTCGTGCTGGCGTCAACGCCGGGATTTAATCCAAATGACTTTAATGTCGGCATTGATCCGCAGACGTGGAAAGAACTGAATGAAAGTCCGTATAAGCCGCTTATGAATAAGCCGCTTTCGGGCGTTTATCCGCCCGGGTCGACATTCAAGATCTTAAGCGCGCTCGCCGCCCAGGAAATGGGAATTGCGCCTTCGACGACAACCTATTGCCCCGGTAAGATGTGGTATGGCAACCGCTATTTTCATTGCTGGAAGCGCGGCGGCCACGGCAATGTAAATATGAAAGGGGCGATCAAGCATTCTTGCGATGTCTATTTTTATGAGATCGCTAAACAGCTCGATGTGGATCTCCTTGCGGATATTGCGCGCAAATTCGGGCTGGGCCAGACATATGAACTTGGCGTTTCTGGCCAACAACGCGGCGTCGTCCCGGACCGAGCGTGGAAACGTGCTTACTTCGCTGGAAACCCCGAGCAAAGATCATGGTTCCAGGGCGAAACGCTCTCGGTAATCATCGGTCAGGGTTATGTGACATCTACGCCGTTGCAATTGGCTGTTATGACGGCGCGCGTCGCGACCGGCCGGGCGGTGCGGCCTCGGCTTGTTCGTGCCGTCGGCGATTTAGTGTCTCCGGCGCAGGATGCGCCGCTCATCGACATTAATCAGGAGCAATTGAAAATCGTCCGTGAAGGGATGAATGCCGTAACGAATGAATATGGCACTGCTGCGCGTTCGCGATTGGAAGACCCGGAATGGCAGCTGGCGGGAAAGACAGGCACAAGTCAAGTTTACGCCATCACCGCAGAAGACCGCGCCAAGGGGCTCGCCAAGCCCGAGGATCTTCCCTGGTCCAGGCGCGATCATGCGTTATTTGTCTGTTACATGCCTTACGAAAATCCTCGATATGCGTGTTCCGTAATTGTCGAACACGGGATTGGCGGGTCGAGAGCCGCCGGGCCGAAAGCGCGTGAAATTATGAAAGCGGTCGCAGCGAAAAACCCGTCCGCATTGCCTGCTTTTGATCCGAGGCAGCCGGGTGTTTCGATCCAGGCCAGCATCGGAAACGGCTAACCGAATGTCCTCCTTAATCCTCTCCAGCCCCAGGCGCGGATTGCGCGAGCGATTTGGGCAGTTCCACTGGCCGCTCATTATCATGCTGTCGATGATCGCTGGCGCCGGCGTCATCACGCTTTACTCTGTGGCCGAGGGGTCTTTTTCACCCTGGGCGTTAAAACATGGCATTCGATATATTGCAGCGCTCGGTGTTTTGCTGGTTATGGGGCTTATCTCCATTCGTTATTGGATGGCGCTCGCCTATCCAATTTATTTTGTGGCCCTCGCGGCGTTGGCGGCCGTGCCCTTTATTGGCGAGATCAATATGGGGGCCCGCCGGTGGATCGAAGTGGGCGGCATGCAGTTCCAGCCATCGGAAGTCATGAAAATCGGATTGGTGATGGCGCTGGCCCGGTATTATCACGGTCTTCGCGCTGAGCAGGTGTCTCACATTCTCTATTTGATTCCGCCACTGATTATGATCGGCGCGCCTGTTGGGCTCGTGTTCATCCAGCCGGACCTGGGGACTTCCCTATTGCTGGCGGCGACGGGCGTGATTGTTGTTTTTGTCGCGGGGCTAAGTTGGCGGATCGGGTTTATCGGCGCGGTTGGCGCGCTTGTCGCCGGCTATGCCGCTTATCGTTTTGAATTTTTGAAACCATATCAGATCGAGCGTATCCTGACATTTATGAATCCTGACCGCGACCCGCTAGGGCAGGGGTACCATTTGTTGCAATCAAAGATCGCTCTTGGTTCCGGCGGATTGGAGGGTAAGGGGTACATGCTTGGCTCGCAGAGCCAACTGCAATTCCTGCCTGAAATGCAAACGGATTTTATATTCACGATCTTTGGCGAGGAATTCGGATTTGTGGGCGCCGTCGGCCTTTTGCTCGTATATCTGGGTGTGATCCTGACGGGGCTCAGTATCGCCAATGGCGCGCGGCAACATTTTGCGCGACTGATGACTGTTGGCGTCGTTGCAACTTTCGCCCTCTACGTTCTGATAAACACTGGCATGGTAATGGGCCTCGCCCCCGTTGTTGGTGTGCCTTTACCGCTCGTGTCTTACGGCGGCACCGTTATGCTGACGATTATGGGGGGGTTCGGCCTTGTCATGAGCGCGCATGTTTACCGCGACCACGAAGGTTACCGGTCGGCGGAATTGCTTTAAAAAAACCGCTTATTCGCAAAGAAACTCAGCGCCTGCTTTCTATGAGTTTGGCAAACGCTTTTTGCACATCGCTCACTTGATCAGCGAGTTTCGCGCACAGCGCCGACGCCGCCTCCTGATCTTCAGCCGCGCACGCCGTTTCGAGATCCGTTGCGGCGCGGGCAAGTGTTTGAGCGCCGACATTGGCGGCTGAGCCTTTCAAAGCATGGGCGGCCTGTTTTGCAGCAGAAAATTCCAGCGTCTGCAATCGATTGGTCAGGTCCGCAACCAATGAATCGGTTGATCGCCAAAACGCGTCATAGATTTCGGTGGCGCCATCTATGCCGGCGGCGGCGATCAAGCCGTCCA
>JBCDAD010000100.1:0-4500 GCA_039186325.1 Pseudomonadota bacterium
AAGAGGGCCTTACAGTCGCCCGACTGGCAGGTCGTGTAGGCGTTCCTGAACATCACCTGCGCAAAGTCATCAATGGTCAGCTGGGCTTCCGAAACTTCTCAGCATTCCTCAATGAGCGGCGCGTCGCTGATGCAAAATCGATACTCTCCGACCCAACTCACGATCAAAAACAGGTTTTGCAGATTGCGCTGGATCTTGGATATGGCTCAGTTGCATCGTTCAATCGCGCTTTCAAGCGAGCGACGAGCCAAACGCCGACAGAATTCAGAAAAAATCGCTGAAAAGAACTCTGCAGAATTGAAAATCTCTTTGCATTTCTGAAAAAGGCGCAACTTTTCCGGATTTGCGGAGCATTTATCGGCGTTTGCCGCCCATCATTTGCGGATCACCAGCAAGGAGCGCCGCCATGGACGGGACACTTTTTATCGCGAATGAGGTTTTGCAATTCTGGGTCAGCGCGTATCTGCGTGTCTTTCCGCTAGATCTGTCGCGTTATGTGTTGGGCGCCGGCGGCGTTTTCATTGTCATCAATCTCTTCCTTTCCCATTGGTTGCATGAGCGCAAGATTCGCGTTGAAAAGCCCAACGCCGTCCAAATGCGCCGAGAATTTGTTACCTCATTAAGGACGGTGGCGATATTTGCATTTGTCGGCGCAACATTCGTTGTTGGCGGGAAAACCTTGGGTGTTTTCCACATCGACGACCACATTAGTGATCGCGGCCGGTGGTATTTTGCCTTCAATGTTGCGGCCCTAATCGTTCTCCACGATGCCTGGTTTTACTGGACGCACCGATTGATTCATGACCCGAGGCTTTTTCGGCGTTTTCACCGAGTTCATCACAAATCGAATAATCCTAGTCCGTGGACGGCGTATTCGTTTGATGTTGGAGAGGCGTTTATCAATGCGATCTATTTACCGATAGCGCTGGTGATTGTCCCCAGTTCGAGCCCCGCGATTATCATTTTTCTGGCGCATATGATGTTGCGCAATGCGCTCGGCCATTGCGGGTATGAAATTATGCCCGCACGACGAAACGGGCGCCCGCTATTCGGCTGGCTGACATCGGTCACCCATCACGATTTACACCATGCGCAGGCCGGCTGGAATTTTGGATTGTATTTTACGTGGTGGGACCGGCTGATGGAAACCGAACACCCATTGTACCATGAGAAGTTTGCGGCCGCCGTGCGCAAACCGCTGGATGGGTCTGCGCTTCAGGCAATGAATGCGTCGCCATCTGCATAATAAAAAAGCCGGGCGTTACCACCCGGCTTTTGGAGAAAGCAAGAAAACCTTTATACAGAATAATACATATCGAACTCAACCGGGTGCGGCGTCGTCTCAAAACGCGTCACTTCTTCCATCTTTAATTCGATATAGGCGTCGATCTGGTCGTCATTAAAGACATTACCTTTTTTGAGGAAAGCGCGATCACGGTCGAGCGAGTCGAGGGCTTCGCGGAGCGATGCGCAAACTGTTGGAATGTCTTTCAGCTCTTCCGGCGGAAGATCGTAGAGGTCTTTATCCATCGGGTCGCCCGGGTGAATCTTGTTTTCGATCCCGTCGATACCCGCCATCAGCAGCGCTGCGAATGTGTAGTACGGGTTGCCGGATGCGTCCGGGAAGCGTGTTTCGATACGCTTTCCGTTTGGTGATGACACCCAGGGAATACGAACCGATGCCGACCGGTTGCGCGCCGAATAGGCGAGCAAGACCGGCGCCTCGAATCCGGGAACGAGTCTCTTGTAACTATTCGTTGTCGCGTTTGACAGCGCATTGATCGCTTTGGCGTGTTTAATGATCCCGCCGATATAATGTAGGCACGTCTCAGATAAATCGGCATACCGATCGCCGGCGAACAAAGGCTTCCCGCCTTTCCAGATGGATTGGTGCACGTGCATGCCTGAGCCGTTATCTTCGTAGATCGGTTTCGGCATGAATGTCGCCGTCTTGCCGTAGCCGGCGGCAACCTGGTGAACAATATATTTATAGATCTGAAGGCGGTCCGCCATCGTTGTCAGCGATGAAAAGCGCATGCCAAGTTCGTGTTGAGAAGGCGCCACCTCATGATGGTGTTTTTCGGGCTCAATTCCCATTTCACCCATAACTGTCAACATTTCGGACCGCATGTCCTGAGCGCTGTCAACTGGCGGCACCGGGAAATATCCGCCCTTGGGTCCTGGTCGATGACCCAAATTGCCGGCTTCATAATCTGCAGACGTGTTGTATGGACCTTCTGTTGAGTCAACAGCAAAGCCGGTGTTGTTTTGTGTTGTCGACCAACGCACATCATCAAACACAAAAAATTCCGCTTCCGGACCAAAATAGGCCGTATCGCCGACACCGCTTGAGGCGAGATACGCCTCGGCTGCTTTTGCAGTTGAGCGCGGGTCGCGGCCATATGGCTGCCCGGTCGACGGTTCAAGAATGTCGCAAAAGATGGCGAGCGTCGGTTGGGCGAAAAAGGGATCAACGACGGCGGTTGCCGTATCCGGCATTAGAACCATGTCCGATTCATTGATTGCCTTCCATCCCGCAATTGACGAACCGTCAAACATGGATCCGTCAGCAAAAAAATCATCATCGACAAGTGAAAGATCAAACGTCACATGCTGCCACTTACCCTTTGGATCGGTGAAGCGAAGGTCAACGAACTTAATGTTCTGATCTTTTATTTGTTTGTATACGGCATCGACGCTCATTCGGCTTGGCTCCTCGTTCAGCGTTTACGCTCTTCGCCTGGGCCCCAACAAAAACCAAATCACGAGTTTGCAACGGCGAATGACGACGAGCGGCTATATCAGAATCGAGTTATTGCATCGCAGCAACCGAATCGCAATGCGCCCCCGCAGCCGATATCGCTGCGGCGCGAAAGGATTTTTATGCTTGCATCGCAAATCTTGACGACAAATGAAATAATATACTAAATTATTGAAATAATCTGCCAATTTGTATGCCCAAAGAAAATCATAGAAAACACCCCCGAGAATGTCCGAAATGTCCGGCGTGACCATGGCAATGCCAAAAAAATGAGCAGCACCACTCCGAAAATTTGGGTCATCACCGATGGCAAAATCGGAGACGATGTGCACTGTTATGCGGTCGCGGAGGCGTTAGCGGACAACTTTAGAAAGGTTGTTGTTAACCCGGCAGAGCTGTTTGCTGCAATGGCGCCCTGGGGGCCAATTCCGCCAAACGATCGACCAGAACATGCTGGAAGTCCTATCGCTGGGACACCGCCCGATATTGTTGTCGCTTCTGGGCGAAGGGCTATTCCTTACGTCCGTACAGTACAAAGACGATCCGAAGGAAACACAAAAGTCCTTATCATGAAGGATCCGCGCTTTGGTAGAAACAGTGCGGATCTTATTTGGGCGCCTTCGCATGATCGATTGTCCGGCGCTAACGTGTTTTCGACGCTAACGTCGCCGCACGGTTTAGGGGCGAAAATTTCGTCCAACGCCGTTTATCCGAATTCACCAATTACCCGGCTCCCCAGGCCAAGGCTTGGTATCGTTTTGGGCGGGGTTTCAGGGTCTGTAAAATTCGGTTCGAGTGATATTGATCGGTTTGTTCAGATCGTTGAAAACGCAGTGCAATATTTTGCAAGCGCAGCGGTTACGCGATCTCGCCGTACGCCCAATAGGCTTGCCGATGCGGTAATGCGCGCGCTTCAAAAGTCGAGTATTCAATCCGTAGATGGATCAAGTACCGTGGAGAATATTTACACAGATATACTGGGAACAAGCGACGCGTTGCTCGTGACAGGGGATTCTCACAATATGGTCAGTGAGTCTTTGGCGTCGCAAGCTGGCGTTTATGTATTTCGCCCGACCGGGCTGTCAAAAAAATTAAGTTGGTTTCTTGACAAACTAATTGAAGACGATGCGATCAGGGAGTGCAATCGAGATATGGAACCCTTCCAATCAGCGCCAATCGACGCGACGCCGGCAATAGTAGCTGCCATCAAAACGAGGCTTCTCCGCTAGGCTTACTGGAATTGGTTGATCAGACTTTTCATCATGCGTGACCTTTGCGAGCGGGTTGTAAGCCGGGCAACCCAAGGTTGCCAACGGTATTGTGAGTTGGGGCTTTGATGATTTTTCGAATATGATAGAAATACGGCTTGAAAAGACATGTTTAGAACGCGACGTCTGGGCGAGACGCAGCGGCAGGCGACAACAAAATTACTGGCTAGCCAAAAGTAAGGGCGGGGCGACACGGTTTTGGGCGATCAATCAGCGCCATTATTGATTTGTGATCTTACGCAGTCCTATGCAGCGAAGGGTGGCGGTGTGCGCACTTTTTTGCGCGAAAAACGTCATTTCTTGCTGGAAAACACTAACGCCAATCACTGTTTGATCGTTCCTGGCGAAGACGACAAAATAGAGCGGGACGGTCGTCGCATACGTGTTGAGATCAAATCACCGCAAGTTCCCGGGTCGCCAAACTACCGGCTATTGCTGAGATCACGCGCCGTGTATCGCGCCTTGGAAGAG
>JBCDAD010000101.1:0-4405 GCA_039186325.1 Pseudomonadota bacterium
AGGTTCGGCAATCAGTGTCTATACCGTTATCATACCTTGGCGGCGTTCAATCATATGTAAATGCGAAGGACATTATCGCCGACGGTTTTGACTGTATCGCCCTCGGCCGGACCCTCATTCACGATCCGAACATCATTAATCAATGGCGGCGCGGCGAGCACATACCGTCGGGTTGCACCGCTTGTAATCAATGCGTGAGCATGATGTATTCTCCGCAAGGCACGCATTGCGTCGTAGTTGGGCCTCAACAAGACCCTGACCTGAATATCGTGGGCGCCCACAACTAAGGGGCGCTTCGATTGCCGGAATCGAACATTGGACTTATTAATTTCCGTATGGGAATTTATTGATAGGGTTTTGATCTGTTGGCGTTGAAGCCAAAAATACGCTAGTTAGCCTCCAATCTAAAAAATAGCATCGACACAGGAAATCCGGCATGTTCGATACGACCAGAATTGACGGTAATACTGAAAAAAATGCGAACGCACCGACCTGGGATCGCGAGGACGTGGCGACCCTTTTTGCGACGCCGTTCGCCGATCTGATTTTTCGAGCGCAGATGGTCCACCGCGCCCATTTCGACCCAAACGCCGTGCAGGCGTCCCGGCTACTATCAATCAAGACGGGCGGATGCCCGGAGAATTGCGGTTACTGCAGCCAGTCCGCTCATTTCAAAACGGGGCTTACCGCGTCAAAATTAATGGACCGCGAAGCTGTCAAGGCCGAAGCGGAAAAAGCCAAGTCGGAGGGCGCTTCAAGATTTTGCATGGGCGCGGCGTGGCGTGAGCCGAAAGACCGTGACATGGATGCGCTCGAAGGAATGGTCGAAGATGTCAAAGCGCTCGGCCTTGAAACGTGCATGACCCTCGGCATGTTGAGTGATGGTCAAGCGCAACGCCTCGCTAATGCTGGCCTGGATTACTATAATCACAATATCGACACGTCGCCGGAATATTATCAAAAAATGGTCTCTACCCGGACATTTGAAGATCGCATCGCGACGCTGGATCGCATCAGAGCGTTCGGTATGAAGACCTGCTGTGGCGGTATTGTCGGCATGGGTGAAGCCGCCGAAGATCGGATCGGCCTGATTACGGCGCTTGCGAATATGGCGCCGCCGCCGGAATCCGTTCCCATCAACGCCCTTGTCCCGATCGACGGTACGCCCCTTGGCGGGTCGGAACCGATTTCCGAGATTGATTTTGCGCGCGTGATCGCGGTTGCACGAATCACCATGCCGACGTCTTACGTTCGCCTTTCGGCCGGACGCGAACAAATGAGCGAGGAAGCCCAGGCGCTTTGCCTCCTCGCCGGCGCAAATTCGGTATTTATCGGCGATGAATTGCTGACAACGCCGAACCCCGGCGAAACGCGCGATGCTTCGCTATTTGAACGCCTCGGCGTCAGGCTCGTTTGACGGCAAGCGGCGACCTGCCGCATTGGTTTAAGAAAAATGGCAGGGGCGGAGGGACTCGAACCCACGACCCTCGGTTTTGGAGACCGATGCTCTACCAACTGAGCTACACCCCTAGGGCCTATGGAAAATTAGTTTATTCGCTACAATTCTCTCATCTGGCGCACATACAACGCCATGCGGGGCGTCACAATGCCACCGCATTAATGGAGGTCCAGCGCTCTGCCGTCAAGGACTTGGCGTAGACCCGGATTCCTCATTAGCTTGCAGGCGAAGCACCGCTTCAAGCCAAGGCTGTTTAATAAGCGACGTAAGGGTATCCGCGCTGGCGTGGTTTGCTTCGAGCCCGACAGCCTGTCGGAAAATGGTTACATTGAACGCGTCGATGGTCGCATGCATCACCGATGGCTCAACATTGATAAACGCTTTTAGCAAAACGAATCGCCCAACGGAACGAAATTTGAGTAGGAGCGCAAGAAATTGACGATCACCTTAGCATCCCGCTAAACCAGCAAATGGGTCGGACAGCAACCGATCCATACAAAGCGCATCTCTAAACGCTGAAAGCATCGAGTACGGTCTATGAAGTCGTCGGATAATTTACCTAGCCCTGATGTTCTGAGTTGGCGGTGGTTTCCCCTTTTCACTCGCACTGCATCAGGTGCGCTTGAGCCGTTGTCCGGGCGGTGGTCAGAGGCGCTTTCAAAAGCAAATGTCGCCTTGTTTGAATGCCCTTCTCGATTTCTGGCGAAATCCATGGAGGAAAATCGCACTGATCAATTCTCACTCGATCCCTGGATTCAAAAAGCAACTGAGCTGTTAGTGACTTGCCGGGCCCGTCGTGACAGTCTGATTATTCTGGAACGTGAAGCTTGCTTTACCGCGCCAGAACCATCTGAGCTTGCAAAAGAAGTCACATCGCATCCTGCGGACGTTCTTCATCGTGTGTCCATTCATGACCAAATGTTTGAGGTGTTTGCGTCATTGTTTATTGAAAAAAACCAGGGCGCCGCAGCTGCGATAAATGAACTGAGGGCGCTGAGCCAAATCTCGCGATCATCACCAGCATATATCAGCGCGGACTTTACCGCTCGACTTGTCCTAAAGAACCAAATCAAATTAGCGGAGCTTGAACAACTTCCAATAAAGCTCGACGAGGAGTCTGCTATCAATGACGGCTTGCGTACAGAGTTGTTTGACATTCGTCGGACGCTGAGAGACGCGCAAGATGAAAACAGGACGCTAAGAGAGAACAACACCAAACACCGTAGGGAAATTGATTTCCTGAAAAAACAACACGCAAAATCAGTAGAGAATTTCGACCAGCTAAACCAAGATATGCGCGTATTATTAGCGTCTACTTCCTGGAAACTCACCGCACCTGTCCGCGCTTTAAAGCGTGCATTGACTCAATAGACGTTCAGTAGCGGGATTAAAGCAGAGTTTCGTCCATATCGGTCGACACGTAACTGCCCTGGCGAGGCAATTCGAATGTTCAAGACTGTTGTAAGAGGTGACCTGCGCCCTTAGGCGCCCTCGATCATTTTGAGAGTCCTACTGCTGCTGATCGCCGAAATCGTATACGTTAACGAATTACGCCGATAACCGCGCGCTTGCCCTGCGCCAAAAGGCGCAGGTCAAGCGCACTATGGAAAATTCATTAGGAATGCTCGGATTACGGACCTATTCCACATGCAAGTTATAGAGTTACGATCAAGAACCGCACGTAAATTGGGGAAATATCATTTGGGCCGCAGGTCATTCATATCGAAGGCGACTACATAAAGCTCTGTAAGCGGCGCTGGAATCAAGCTCTTTCATTAATTCACCGGAAACGGGACGGCGTTCCCGGATAGAGACTTTATCCCCAGACCTTCCACTGTCTCCACTGTAACGAACCAATGGTACAACTTTTTCCCAATTCTCAAAATATGACAAACCTAACTTGGACGTCATAAGGCGAGCGGTCGAAGCGGGGTCTTCGACAAAATCCTCATACTTAACGATTGGCGCATTAGGGTAGCGATCCAGAAATTCCGTATACCGCTTTGCATATTCCTCCATCGTATCGGGGGCGAACATAACCCAGCCCTTTCTACGAAGCGACAGGAATGAATCCAACGGATGTCGGACCGTTAAAACGCTGCGAATCTCGAACTGCTTTCCCAAAATCTCTGCAATGGATTTTCTGCTATCCGGAGAGCTGCGTACACAAAAATGAGAATGCGTATGATCCCGTATTACGAGATGATAACCAAGCGCCGTAACGTTATCATAAAGGCTGGATAGATAGTCGATGAATATATCCGATACGGTATCGACAGAAACAATTCGTGGCCCTGTCTGCAGTTGCCGTATGAGATCGTAGGGCGCAAACCCCGGCTTGCCCAGAGGAGATGGACTGAGCGGATCAATTTCACTCAGCAAAGCGACGTTAGGCTGCGCTCCTAAACAGCGACTCAAAATCGTGCCGCCAGTACAAGCAAAGTGGTGAATCATTGGAAGAGGCCGGGCTTTGCTAGCGCATGCGCTCTTGAGCATATCAAAAATATCACTCAAAATTTCTTTATCGGCGGCGTTGAGGCCAGGCTTCTTACTAACGCTCGCGCCGCGCGGCGGTTGTACTGGGACGCCCAAATCGTCGAGCAACTCGTCGATTGACGGCTGTATCTCCGATTTTACCAATGCGGTTCTCCTGAAGCGCGAACAGCGCGCCTATAATTCAATGTGGTTGACGCTGCAGATTTATTGCACCCACAATAATGAAACGAGCGTCGCTATTTCTAAGCGCGACTTTCCTTTTCATTCATTAGCACAACGCTTAGTCGCGCCCGAATTCGCTCGAGCAATTCCGTCTGATCTTCATACATTTTCGATAAATCTGCGAAACGTCCTCGCAGTTCATCGATATCAGAATTCGCCTTGGCGTTAAGTTGAGACCTCTGTTCATCGAGTTCATTTTTGTGTTTCACACGCAGAGCCTCCTGCGCC
>JBCDAD010000102.1:0-4261 GCA_039186325.1 Pseudomonadota bacterium
ATTGCGAAAGCTTCAATGGAAAATTGAGGGACGAATGCCTGAACCGCGAGATTTTTTACACATTGAGGGAGGCGCAAGTGCTCATCGAACAATGGCGATGCTTTTACAATACCGAACGTTCGCACTCGTCGCTTGGCTATCGACCGCCCGCACCCGAAACCGTCTTGCCTTTAAAGCCATCGTTGGCTTACGCTGAAAGTGCAGCCAGACTCTAACGCTCAGGCTGGACCACTCAATGAACCCCGGTCAAATATTTGCGTAGATTCTGCGGGGTAGCCAAAAATAAAAAGCAAACAAAATGAATTGGCGAAATATAAAAGTCTAATTACCTTCCGATAAAACCAGTATTGACAATTCGCTAAGGCGGATTTAGTCGAACCTCACTCGGGTGCTGCTGAAATTCTTTTGCGGGGAGACGTTCGCAATGCAGCCGAGCGTATTTTTACGCGCAGCGCTCTTTGCCTCTGCATCGCTTTTTCTTCTTACCGAAAATCTTTTTGCTCAGGATCTGCCGTCTCTCGACGCCGGGACTGTTGATACTGAGAAAGCAGAAAATTCCTCAGACAGGTCTGATGGCGAGAATACAACTGCGGCAATAGAACCGGACGAACGGCAGGATGAAAAAGATGAAAAAGAAGAGAAACCAGACGACCCGGAAGATCCGCAACAGCGTTCGAGTTCAACGCTACCGCCCAAACCAATTGAGGAGTGGGATGATCGGGTCAGTATCAATGGGCGTTTAACCCCATTCGGGCCTGATCTTTTAGGCGATCAGATTGATCCGCATCTTGGCGGCATTGTGTTTCAGCACACAGACGTTGAGATTCCGGGCATCACGCATCTTGAAGTCGCCATTCGGCGGCGTTTATCCCAAGGCTATAACTATCAGGAAGGCGTAAACGTCGAATTCGGCGATTGGGAATTGATTGTCCCGAAAATGACGACGCTGACGACGCAACAAATCGGCTGGCCTGCGGCCAGGTGTACGAATGATTATAGCGTCACTTATCCTCAATTGCTCTTTCAAACGTCAATCATTCGACCGGAAAAATATTCAAACGGGCTGATCGTAAGCGATGCGCGTGGAAAAACGCGACAGGTTATGGAAAACCCGCCCCCCGGGGGCAAGGCGCCAAGCAACGCAACACATGTCACGCCCGATGGCTGGTATTTTACATGCATCGGCAATATCGGCGCCGGCAATGGCGGCGGCCAAGGCTTCATCGCCCATGCGCCGAATGGCGATACATATCGCTTTGATCGGTTGGTATCGAACGCCTACAAACCCATGGGTTTGCTGACTTCTTCGGGCGCTACTCTAGGGCGACAAAAACACGTTCTTTTCGCGACAGAAGTTACGGACGTAAATGGTAACTGGGTTCGTTACGACTATGATTCGTCAGGGCGACTCACAAAAATTCACGCGAATGACGGGCGCGAGATTACGCTTGGATATTCGGGCGCATCCAAACTGATCCGTAGCGTGACGGCAAACGGCCGAACCTGGAACTATAACTATGCGCAAAGCACGGTCGATGACGAGCCGATCTGGATATCAACTACGCCTGAGTTTAACAGTAGCGTTTTGCGGACCGTTGTTCAGCCGGATTACATGCGGTGGCAGTTCAACCTTGATGAGCTAATCCATGAGGGGTGGCCGGGCGCTGACTGCGATCAGCCATTCCCCAAATCGGTAAGCTTAACCCACCCTTATGGCATGACGGGAACGTTTTTGCTGTTCGAACGTGAGCATCGCATTGGCCGGGATGTAAAAACACCAAAGCCAAATAGCGCCACCCAAACCGTCCAAGGATGCGGGGGCAATTTTGAGCCGCCGCCTCCCGGGGCGCCGCCGCCGCCGGAATACATAGATATGACCATGGACACAATGTCGGTCACGTCGAAACGGATTTCAGGACCCAATGTTGCGGAAGCCCGCTGGACATATTCGTATGAACAAGACTGTTACACGGTCGGTCCCACGAGTAACTGCGAGAATCATACGAATACACCCTATACTGAGCATACGAATGAAACAGTTGTTAAAGATCCCGACGGCAATGAAACCGTCTATGAACACTTCTGGTCGGAAGGTGTTCACGGCCTTCAATACGCCAATCAATTGGCGAAAATGCGAGTCTATGATGGTTTACGGAGCGCCGGGGCGCTCATAGAGGAGCGCACATTCTCTTATGAATCGGTTGGACTAAGCGGGTCATCATTCCGACGAATAGGCATTACCGGTAAGGAGTCGCTTGCTCATTATCAGCCTGCTGAAAACGTCATCAAACGCGGGGCCGACTGGTATAAGGCCCGATACACCTATGACGACAATACGTCATCACCGAGCTACAGCTATGGGCATCCCGTATTTGTCGATCAATGGAGCAACACATCGGGCGACTGGCCCGGTCGGCGCACGTCAGAGCTTACCTATGAGCACAATACAACGAAGTGGATTCTGGGCCTACCGACGCTGGAGCGGCGGCGCAAGAATACAACGACGACCATCGATTATGAAGAACATGATTATGACAGCCTCGGCCGCCGTTTGTGGACGGATCGTTTCGGCAAACGGGTCGCAACCTTTACGTACCATCCAGCCGGGACGCTCAAATACTATGATGACGGACTGAACCGACGGACTGAATTACACAACTACAAAAGAGGCTTACCGGAATATATCAGGCGGCCGGACAATATCGTTTTAACGCGAACGGTTGACAATAATGGCTGGGTCACCAGCAACACCGACGGGCGCGGGAATACGACAAGCTACACCTATAACACCATGGGCTGGCTGAAGAGCATTGTCCGTCCATCGCCCTATAGCAATACGACCGTAAACTATTACGCGCTTGGCGGTGCGGATATGCGCCAGATTTTTGTGCGCGGTAATGAGCAGAATATCATCTACTACGATGGCATGTTGCGTCCCCATCGCACGCTGCGCCAACCGCTCGCCAATGGTGGACAAGGGGCGCACACAACAACCACCTATGACATATTTGGGCGAACGACCTTTGATTCCTATCCCTCTGGAACGGTGCATCCGACAGCGGGCTTCTATACCGACTATGATGCGCTCGGCCGGCCGACATCGATCGAAGAAAAACTTTCCGCGAGCGATCCCGCCCCCTTCGCCGTCACGACGATGGACTATCAGGCCGGCAACGGGATTAGCACGTTCGACCCGGAAGGCAATGAAACACTCGTCGTGCGTCAGGGCTTCGGATCACCCGATGATGGGCCGGTGATCGCGATTGGGCAATCCAATATCGTCCTTACACTGATATCAAGAGACCTGCTGGGTAATCCTCTTGTTGTTGGCCAGGCCGGCAACAACAGCGGATATAATGTTAGCGCCACCCAGACGTTTATCTACGACGCCCATATGCGCCTCTGCCGGCATTCCGTGCCCGAAACCGGCGACACGCTTTATCAATATGACAACGCCGATCAGCGCATCGGCGAGGCCCGGGGCCAAAGCGCCGGCTCGACCTGCGCGACGACCCTTCCGTCAGCGGATAAAATCACAACGACCTTTGACAGCTTAGGCCGTGTTGATTTTGTAAATTATCCGGGGAGCCAGACGCCTGACATCGATTACGTCTATGACAATAACAGCAACCTTACCAAAGCCTCTCGCGGCGGTGTTGTCTGGGATTACAAATATACGAGCGCCAATCTCCTCGACGAAGAAAAGCTCTCCATCGATGGTCGGACCTATAAAACCCAGTATTATTATGATGCGGAGGGTCATCGCACGGGACAAACGACCCCGTCCGGGCGCCTGATTCTGTGGCCGCGTGACGGATTGGGCCGCGCGACTGCCGTCAATACAAATTGGGTAAATAATCACGGGACCAATATCCGCTACCATCCGAACGGCCAGCTTAAGGAAGCGGCCTATCAGAACGGCTACAAGCTGGATGTCGCGCAAAACGATCGCCAGTTGATGCAGTGGAAGCGGGTCTTAAAACCCGGCGCGCCGCACGCCATGTTGTTCACCTACGCTTATGACGCCAATGCCCGGATCAGCGCCATTGGCGACTGGGTGACGCCGTCGCAGAGCAAAAACTTCACTTATGATCCGCTCGGCCGCCTAAAGACCGCTTCGGGCGCCTGGGGGAGCGGGAGCTTCACCTATGACCCCCTCGGCAATCTGCGGAAGAAGACCCTGGGCTCGGCGAGCGTCGAGATCGATTACAATACCGACTTCCAGGTCAAGCGTTTCCGCGACACGCGCGAAGCAAACGTC
>JBCDAD010000103.1:0-4158 GCA_039186325.1 Pseudomonadota bacterium
AGCTCTTTCAGACGATGGGCCTGCGAGACCTCCATGCCGCCATACTCACGACGCCAGCGATAGAAACTCTGCTCGGACACGCCGAGATAGCGACAGACCTCGCCGACCTTCGCGCCCTGGCTGAGACGAACCTCTGCTTCGAGAAGCATTCCAATTATCTGTTCAGGCTTAAATCGTTTCCGGCTCATTCTCTTCTCCTTCAAGCTACGAATTAAGCCAGATTCTCTCCCTCATGCCGGAACACTTTTTCCAACCCAGGTCAAGCGTTGAAAGCTTTGGTTTTACTTTTTTAACTTCGCGGTAGATCGTCTGTGGTCCACGCTCATATTTGATGCTTTTCACATCCTTGCCCGGGCCTGTCGTCCAGTATGTTTTTCGCCATAAGATATATTTGTCGATTTGCGGCTGGCGTATTTGTTCTATTGGCTCATCGCCAAAGAAGCCAATCATAAAGCGTTCAACACGGGACTTTTCTTGAGAATACGCTTCTGGTTTCTTCTCTTCGGCAGCCACAAGTTGCTCATAGTGTTTGAGATAGGCTTTGGCGACGCGGCGGAAGCTTGTTGAAGATGTTGAAACGCCTGCTGCGGCCTTGCCCAATACCTCCGTATAGATCTTATAAGCTTCCTTCTTCGCTTTCGCGTAGGACGTTTCGCCGGTTGATCTGGTTTTTTGAACGCTCTTTCCGTTTTCTGTGACTGAGAAACGGAATTGAATGTATTTCGTTTCATCACGACGAAAATACTGAATTCGTCCGTCATGCGTCGGTTTCATATCACCCAATGTCGTGACCGTCTTTCGTAGGTGATGTGCTCCGCGGCTACATTAATTCTACACTAGTGGAGCACGTAACCGCGGAAAAACATCAATGGTTTCAATGCTTCAGAAATTGACTACACTAGGACTACATTAGTCCAAAACACGCTATACTAGCTACGTGAGCGCGTCATCCAATTTTCTAAACAATTGTTTTTATTGGTATTTTGTGGTGCCGCATAGGTGACTTGAACACCTGACCCCATCATTACGAATGATGTGCTCTACCAGCTGAGCTAATGCGGCCCAAGAACCAAAGAAGCGGGGTGATAGCCTGGGATGGGCTGAGACACAAGACGGCATGTTCCGGAGAACGAAGCAAGCGCCACCCCCCCCCTATTCGAGTAACCGCGGCGCTATTCGCCGATGTTTTTTACCCGCGCAACACGCCGCCGACCGCCTTTTCCACCTGGGCGATGATCCGCGACGAAACGGCGTCAATTTCATCATCGGTCATGGTTTTGTTCCGCGGCTGCAACGTAACCTCGATCGCCACCGATCTTTTGTCATCGGGAACGCCCTCGCCTTCATATATGTCAAAGAGCCGAACATCGACGATCAATTTTTTATCGGCGCCGCGAACCGCCTTTACCAAATTCTGGGCAGGGGTCGTTACATCAACGAGGAATGCAAAGTCACGCTTGACCGGCGGAAAATCCGATATGTCCATCGCGGGCCGTGTCTTCGCCGCTTTCCGTTTTGCTTCCGGGATCGCGTCTGGAAACGCCTCGAACGCAAATAACGGTCCGTCAACATCCATCGCCGCCAAAACCCGCGGATGCACTTCGCCAAAATGGGCGAGCGCCTGCTTGCCAAGGCGCAATACGCCCGCGCGGCCCGGGTGATACCAATCTGGCGGATCATCCGTTGTCTGAAGGCTGTCGATGGGCGCGCCTGCAGACCGCAACGCCAGAAGCGCATCAGCCTTCGCTGTAAACGCGTCAATTTTTGGTCGCTCGCCCCTCCAATGCCGCGGCGGGTCTGATCGGCGTATCCCGCCAACCGCAAAGGCCTGATCCTCCGGCGCATCCCCGTGATAAATCGGCGCAGCTTCAAAAAATGCGAGATCACCGCGTCCGCGATCCGCGTTGCGTTGTGCAGCCGCAATCAGGTTCGGCAGGATTGACGGCCGCATAGCGCCGAGGTCCGACGCAATCGGGTTCGCGAGAATAAGGCCCGCCGCACTCAACCAATTCTCCCCGTCGCTGAAGAGCAATGCATGTTTCTCATCCGTGAACGACCAGGTGACAACTTCATGGAACCCGCTCGCCGCCAACGCACGCCGCGCAGCGAACCGGCGCCTTTGGGCCACGGTTAATTTCGGCTTTTCAACAGCATTGCGCGCAGGCATGGGCGCGGACGGCAATTGGTCAAACCCGACAATACGCGTCACCTCTTCGACCAGGTCGGCTTTTCCGCCGACGTCGGGGCGCCAGGACGGAACAAGCACAGTCCACGGATCGCTTTTGGATACGGCAAACCCCAAATCTTCCAGGATTTTCTCCGCCCGCGACGGCTCAACATCGATACCGGTTAATCGCTTGATTTCCGATGGCGGAAACAACACCCGTTTATCGGTTTGCGGAATAGCACCGGAAACGAGAATTTCGCTAGGCTCTCCACCGCACATATCGAGAATGAGCTGTGTTGCAAACTCGAGCCCCGGAACCAGAAACGCCGGATCAACGCCGCGTTCGAAACGATAGCGTGCATCGGATACAATGCCGGTTTTGCGGCCGGTTTTCGCTGTGCGCAGCGGATCGAAATAAGCGCTTTCGATAAATACGTTTGTCGTTTCCGCCGTACAGCCGGTCGTTTCACCGCCCATGACGCCGCCGAGGCCGATCGCGCCGCTGTCATCTGCGATCACGGTCATCGTCTCATCGATCGCGTATTCTTCACCGTCAAGGGCGAGAAACCTTTCGCCCATCTCCCCGAGGCGCGCATGAATTTCGCCCTTCAACTTGTCGGCGTCATAAACATGCAACGGCCGCGCCCGATCATAGGACAGGTAGTTCGTCACATCGACAAGCGCGCTGATCGGGCGCAATCCAATCGCCCGCAATCGGTCCTGCAACCATTGCGGGCTCGGTCCATTTTTGACGCCGCGAATGAGGCGGCCTGCAAAGGCTGGGCACGCATCGCGCGTCTCATCGGAGAAGTGGAGCCCAATCTTCTGCGGGCACGCAAACGCCCCATTAACGGGCGCGGGCGCCGGCGTGATCAACGCGCCTAATCCAGCCGCCGCCAGATCCCGCGCAACACCATCAATACCGTTCGTATCGGGACGATTAGGCGTTACTTCAAAATCGATGACCGGATCGTTGAGCCCCATGGCATTCGCCACCGGCTCTCCCACAACCGACTCTGACGGCGCTTCGATGATGCCGTCATGATCATCACCCATCTCAAGCTCTCGGGCCGAACACATCATGCCGTGGCTTTCAACACCGCGAATTTTTGCATTTTTGAGCGTAACGTCGATCCCCGGCACATAGGCGCCCACCGGCGCATAAGCGACCTTGATCCCGGCGCGCGCATTCGGCGCTCCGCAGACAATTTGCTTTTCGCCGTCTTTTGTGGCGACCCTGCACACCTTCAGTTTATCCGCATCAGGATGCTTTTCCGCCTGAAGCACTTCACCAATGGTGAAATCTTTGAGGCGCTCTGCGGGATCGACAACCTCTTCAACCTCAAGCCCGACAGCGACCATCGTATCGACGATCTCATTCAGGGCGGCGTCTGTCTGTAAATGCTCTTTGAGCCAGGAAAGCGTGAATTTCATTTTCTGTTTCCGACGTCGTATCGCACATGTGTATGTGCGCCTTCAGTAGTCGATTGGACCGATCGCCACGCCATCATCGGCTCAATCCCACCGCCAAATTCGGCTGATCGTGCGGATCAAAGCCGTAATGCTCTAGCCAGCGGACGTCGGCGGCGAAGAAATCGCGGAGATCGGGAATGCCGTATTTGAGCATGGCGAGCCGATCAACGCCCATACCGAACGCGAAGCCCTGATATTCGTCCGGATCAAGCCCGCAATTCGTCAACACATTCGGGTGAACCATGCCGCATCCTAAAATTTCCATCCAATCATCACCGGCGCCGAAACGGATCTCTTTGCCAACGCGCTCATAGCCGATGTCCATTTCGGCGGAAGGCTCCGTAAACGGAAAAAAATGCGGCCGGAAGCGGGTCTTAACTTCGTCGATTTCGAAATAGGCTTTGACGAAGGCTTCAAGCGTGCCCTTCAAGTGACCCATATGCGTTTCGCGATCGATTACCAGCCCTTCGACCTGATGAAACATGGGCGTGTGGGTCTGATCGGAATCGCAGCGGAAG
>JBCDAD010000104.1:0-3887 GCA_039186325.1 Pseudomonadota bacterium
CGTCGATGCGCTCTGGGACGAGATCGGTAATTTGCTCGATTACTTCGAGCCGAATGAATGTGCGAACTACATCCAAAACAGCGGATACCGAACCATCTAATCTTCAGAATGCTCTAGTCGGATCAGTTTACTGACATCGCCTTTTGAGACGTCAAAGCGCGCGGCGATCTCGTCCATGCTTGCGTGTTGTTTGCTGAACAATAGATCTTTGAATTGGTTTGCTGGCAGGAGCTTGCGCATTTGTTCTTTTGTTGCGTTTTCAGTGAAAATCCCGGCTATGGAAGAGTTTTTTTGCTTGTTCTCGCGGGTGGCGGGCGCCGGCGGCGCGTCTTGTGATCTGGGCGCGTTGAAGTTCTGTCGTAATTGTTTCTCGACTGCGCGCTCGTCTTTTGCTTTTAGGGCCGCTTGTCTGCTCATGAACGGGCCGTTTGGCTTCATCTGCGTTGTCTCGCGATGGTTCGATCTGGTCGCCGGCGGTTACCGGATCGCCCAACGCATCGAGGAGATAGGAGAGATCGTCGATCCGTGTCGCTATGATATGGTTGACAACGCCTTCGCGTTGCAGGCGGCCATGGACGCGCAATAGGCGACCAGCCATCACTTCTCTGCGGAATTTTTCAAACATCTTCGGCCAGACAATGACATTGGCGACGCCCGTGTGATCTTCAAGGGTTAAGAAGATAACTCCGCTTGCGGTGCCCGGCCGTTGGCGCGTAACGACCAGGCCGGCGACGCGCACCCATTGATCATTGGGCGTTTCGCGTTGTTTGTCAGCACTCAGAAACGGCCCAATCTCGGAGCGTAAAAGCGAAACGGGATGTTCGCGAAGCGTTAGGCGCGTTGCGACATAATCTTCAAAAACTTCCTCTCCAGGGCTCATGATGGGAAGGGGCGCCGGCGCGTCGGTCAAGCCTTCGCCCTCTTGTTCAAACAGGGGTAAGGGTTTGTCCCCGCCAAGAGCTTTTACCGCCCATAGGGCCTCGCGGCGTGAAATCTCATGGTCTGCGAAGGCGTCGGCGCCGGCAAGTCTTGCGAGTGCACGCCGTCCAAGGCCGGCGCGTCGCCACACTGCATCGATCGAGCGATAGCCATTGCCTCGGGCGGCTGCAATCCAATCGCCGTCTTCTTCGGTGAAGCCTTTGATTTGACGAAAACCAAGCCTAACGGCGAGCCTGCCGGCGCCGTCAAACTCCAGCACATTGTCCCAATAGCTGCGTTCAATGCAAACGGGGAGAACTTTCACGCCATGCTCGCGGGCGTCTCGCACGATCTGGGCTGGGGCGTAAAAGCCCATAGGTTGCGCATTAAGGAGCGCACAGCAGAAAACCTCAGGATGATGACATTTGATCCACGAAGAAGCGTAGACAAGGAGCGCAAAACTTGCCGCATGGCTTTCTGGGAAACCGTAGCTTGAAAACCCTTCCAGCTGTTTGAAGCAGTTTTCAGCAAAGGTTGGGTTATAGTTGCGCGCCGCACAGCCTTCGAGAAAACGAGCCTTAAAATCTTCAACCGCACCCTGACGGCGAAATCCGTTGAGCGCCCGGCGTAAACGGTCGGCCTCACTCGGAGAAAAGCCCGCAGCAACGATGGCGATCTGCATCGCTTGTTCTTGAAAGAGCGGCACGCCGTAAGTGCGCGCAAGCACGTCACGTAATTCCTCCGATGGGAATGAGATCGGCTCTTCCCCTCTTCGGCGTCGAAGAAAGGGGTGCACCATATCCCCTTGAATGGGACCGGGGCGGATGATGGCGACCTCGGCGATCAGATCTTGAAAATTGCGCGGACGCATACGCGGCAGGAAATTCATCTGCGCGCGGGATTCGACCTGAAAGACGCCGATCGTGTCGGCGCGGCAGAGCATATCATAAACTTCGTTGTCTTCCGGCGGAAGGGTTGCGATCTCATAGCGCTCGCCTTTCCAGATCTTCAAAAGATCGAAGGCTTTGCGCAGGCAGGTCAGCATGCCGAGGCCTAAAATATCGACTTTTAGGATGCCAAGAGTTTCGGCGTCATCCTTATCCCATTCAATCACTGTGCGATCATCCATCGCCGCATTTTCGATCGGGCAAAGCTCATCCAATCGCCCGCGAGTAATGACGAAACCGCCGACATGTTGTGACAAATGACGGGGAAAACCGATAATTTCCTTGGTGAGTTCAAGGGTCAGCTTGAGCCGTTTGTCTTCAGTGTTGAGCCCAGCTGATTTGGCGCGAGTTTCTCCAAGTCCCGAACTGGTGACGCCCCAGACCTGACTTGAAAGGGCCGCGACCACATCGACGGAAAGGCCCATCGCTTTGCCGACCTCGCGCACCGCCCGGCGGGTGCGATAATGGACAACGGTTGAGCACAGCCCTGCGCGATGGCGACCGTATTTTTCGTAGATATGCTGGATGACTTCTTCGCGGCGCTCATGTTCGAAGTCGACATCGATATCCGGCGGTTCGTTGCGCGCCTCGGAAATAAACCGCTCAAAGACCATGGTGATGGTTTCGGGCGAGGCCTCCGTCACCCCAAGGGCGTAACAGACAACGGAGTTCGCCGCCGAACCGCGGCCCTGGCAGAGAATGTTTTGCGAACGGGCGAAGGCGACAATGTCATAAACGGTTAGAAAATAGCGCGCATAATCAAGTTCAGCGATAAGCGCCAACTCTTTTTCAACCATCGCCCGGACTTTTAGGGAAGGCCCTTCCGGATAACGCCGTTCCAATCCTTCCTCAGTGAGTTTGCGCAAACGGTCATTCGGCGCCATGCCGTCAGCGATTTCATCCGGGTATTCATATTTAAGTTCATCAAGAGAGAAATGGCATTGCTCTGCAATCGCCCATGTATTGGCGATCGCCGTCGGATAGTCTTTAAAAAGCCGGCGCATTTCAAATTCGGATTTTAAGCGTCGCTCAGCGTTCGGCTGAGCGAGGCGGCCGAGCTTGTCGATGGTTGTTTTTTCACGGATGCAGGAAAGAACATCCGCCAGCCGGATGCGCCGGGCTTCATGCATAAGAACGTCGCCGAGAGCAACGATGTGTGTTTCAAATTTTTCCGCCAATGCGGCGTGGATTGCGAAACGCGCTTGATCCTCGCCGTCATATTGAGGAAAGAGACCGACAAATACGCTGTCGGAGAATGCTTTCACCAGCGCTTTGACAATCGTTTCGAAGTTGGTCGCGCGAATGGGAATAAGAATACTGTCTTCTCCCCATTCGAGAACATCTTCTAGCTCGAGCTTGCATTCGCCCTTTACCGTGCGGCGTTTGCCGATGCTGAGCAGGCGGCAAAGCCGTCCGAATGCGGCGCGGGTTTTGGGATAAGCGAGGATCTCCGCGCCGTCGGTTAAAACAAGGCGCACACCGACAATATATCGGACGCCCAATTCCTTTGCCGCGCCATGGCCGCGCACAATGCCGCCGAAGGTGTTTTTGTCGGTAATTGCAATAGCATTGAGGCCAAGTTCTTCGGCGCGTTCCACCAGTTCTTCTCCATGGGAAGCGCCGGTGAGGAACGTGAAATTGCTTGCAACGAAAAGCTCCGCATAGCTCATGGAAACTTTCCCGCGACGAACCATTGAGGCGCTTCAGCGCCCGGATAGGTGAGAAGCCAGAGGCGCGGACCTTCCGCCGTCTGCACGCGCCAATAGTCACGAGTGCGCATATCGCTCGTCGTCCACCATTCTGGAGTTAGACGCTCCGGACCTGTTGCGGATTTTGTCGCATAAGACTGGCGGCGCCATTCAAAGCGTTTAGGCGGCCGGCCCGGTTCAGACACGCGTAAATACTCAGGCGCTTTATAAAGCCGCAATGGCCGCTTGCGGGGGCTGCGCTTCCAGACCAGGTCGGCGTTCTTGTCGACGGCTTCGAGCCGGGCGAATTCCCGTTCGGGAAGCTGAGCGTCGC
>JBCDAD010000105.1:0-3844 GCA_039186325.1 Pseudomonadota bacterium
AGCAAATACAGGTACAGGAAAAATATTTTCACCCGAAAGAGCTGGGGCTATCCCGAATATGACAAACGCTGCTGAAAGTATAGCGAGCGCAGTTAAAATAAACCGTAAAATATTCATAGTTACAACAATTCCCAAAGACTAACCGCCTGCACGTCGGTAGCGGTCCACATTGGTCCTTGTATACGTTGCGCTAGCGGCCACGCCCAATCCTGCCCCAAAACCGCCAGCGTATCCGACGACTCCATTTCTATCATTAATATACTGGCCACGTTGGTTAAAATATGGACGTGAGTTTAATCCATACATCTTTACAAGGGTTGGAACTCCTATGTCAAATTCTTGCACATCGAAGTAACAACAAAAATCCTGCGCACTTCCAGTAATAAATCCGTATACGTTTGATGCACTAGCATTCAAAGCGACAGCCGCGCCTACAGTTATGTAATCGCCTATCTCGCCCGTGACGCGGTCCCAATAAACACCGTACCCCGCAGTAATGCCACCGCCTACTCCTGCAGTTGCCGAAACACCCGTAAACACGGTTCTTGCGTATCTTGGCAATTTCTGATCAAGCCATTCAAACGTTGCTTCGCTGGCTGTAGCAAGGTCAACTCCCTTTAATACATCTAGCACTTTTGCAACCTTAATCTTATGAACAGCATCATTAAACAAATAGACAAATGCGCCGGTTAGTGCGCCGTCTTTGAATTTGCCGCCGCCGAGTTCCGCGCCTACGCCGCCAATCACAGCTTTCAATCCCGCATTCGCGAATACATCGCCGTTTGCAACTTCCAACGGCGCGGCGAACGCTGTGAACCCGGCCGCAAGGAACCCGCTTTCGAACGACCCGCCATTGATCTCTGAAAGTTTTTGGACGGGAACCAACAAAACAGGCGGAAACGCAATGGGCGAGCGCTTTGCCCACCGCACTTGCTATGCCTCACCCCTTGCTGATTCCATGCCCGATGAAATTCGTTAGCGCCCCTCAGGCGAAGCTCGGTATGTTATTGATACGTCTACTGACGTTATTAGAGTATGAATTCAATCGACAGCCCAGATTGCAGTATGCGGCTTCGCCGCGTAGGGCGGGAATTTTCCCGCCAGAAGTAGACCACTGATTGATGTTCGCTTCCGGCGTATAGAGAGTTATACCAAAAAAACCTGAACGAGATCGCGACGCGGGCGACCCGAACACTCCGGCTTATATGATGCTGGCGGCTTATGACGCGGCCGGTTGCATGAATGTTCGCGCCACGTTCTATGGGATATGGTGGATCATCACAGAATGGACGACAACGCGAATCCGGAGACTATGCGCGATATGAATGACATAAGAAAATTAGCGAGAATACAGATTATCATGATTGTGTTGTTCTTCGTAATGAAATTTGGACGGCAAGACATCCTGTCTCTCACGTCAAATAACACCATCGAGACCGTCCTATATTCGTTCCCGAATTTTGCGGAAGCAATAATTGGTACAATGACTGTTACAATGGTGTTACTCGTCGCCAGGCGCAATATCTCTTTCATTCGGGACCGTTTGGGAGATGCCGGCCTGTACGCATCGGCCGTCCTCATAGCGGCGGTCTATGTCATCAGTCAGGAATTCAATCTGCACGCTCTGGGCGGGAATAATCTCTATGACGGCAATGACGTATTGTTTTCGCTTATCGGTTTAGCCGTGGCATGGATCGCCCTGCTGATTATTCGTCCGGATTATCCGCGAACGCATTGAGGCGTCAGCCGCCAAACAACGGCAGTCTTTCGACGGCGAAGGCGCCTTCGATCTCCAGCAATCGACGTTTTGAAGACGCGCCGCCGGGCGCGGAGAAGCCGCCCATGGCGCCGTTCGCCGCGAGCACCCGGTGACATGGAATGATAATCGGTATCGGGTTCGCGCCGAGCGCCGCGCCGACGGCGCGGGCGAAGGATTTATCGCCAAGGCGTGCGGCGATCTCGCCATAGGTGGTGGTCTCGCCGGGGCCGAGGCGGAGAATGTCGTCGTAAACCCGATTGGCGAAGGGCTCGATCCCGCTGCGATCGAGGGGAATGGCGGTGAGGTCCGCCGCCTCGCCATTGATTAGGCGGACCACAAGATCAATGGCCTCGGCGACGAAATCAGGGGGCGGCGCTTCGTTCATTTCCGCGCCGCGGGATAGATGCGCGCGCAACGCCTCGCGGGTCGTCGCCGGCAGGCTGGCTGCGCAAATCGCCTCGCCGCGCCAGGCGAGGGCGCAATCGCCGATCGCTGTCTCGAATATGGTATACGCTATCGCCATATGCGTCCTGTCCTAGCGGTTGCGGCGAAGCTGGGCTATCCGATTCTTGCGGGTTCGCGCCCCGCGTTTAGTGAAGAGGCGAAGAACCGATGTCGACCAAGCAGGCGCAATATGAGGAGCTGGCCAAGGAAATCGCCGCGGTGATCGAGGGCGAGACGAATATCACCGCGCGCATGGCGACCGTGTCGAACATTCTTTATCACGGATTCGACCACTATTTCTGGAGCGGGTTTTACGTCGTCGATCCGGACAAATCCGATGAACTGGTGATCGGCCCCTATCAGGGAACGCTCGGCTGTTTACGCATTCCCTTTGGTAAGGGTGTTTGCGGCGTCGCCGCGGCGAGCGGCGAGACGCAAATTGTCGATGACGTGCACGCCTTTCCGGGGCACATCGCGTGCGATGCGCGCTCACAATCGGAAATCGTGGTCCCGGTGCGTGATCGAAGCGGCGCGCTGATCGCGGTCTTCGATGTCGACAGCGATAAACCGGCTATGTTCGATGACGCTGACCGGGCAGGGCTGGAACGCATTTTGCGCGATGCTTTTGCGGCCTGAGGGAGAATGTTCCGTGGAGAACGCAAAATCTGATCTGCCGCATATCCAGCTCTTTGCGCGGCTTCAGGATGAAACGCGGCGCAATGCGGCGATGCTCGCGCCAGTGCGTAAATATGCGCCTGTCGATTATTATCTTGATAAAGAATTATTTGAGCGGGAGCGCCGCGAGGTTTTCGATCAATACCCTGTTATGCTGGCGCCTGTCTCTGCGCTGGTCCGCCCCGGCGATTTTCTCACGCATGACGATCTCGGTAAGCCGCTGGTCGTTGTGCGCGGCCATGATGACCGCATTCGCGTGTTCTTAAATGTCTGCCGCCATCGGGGGATGCGCCTTGCAATTGACGAGACCGGTCGCAAACCTGCTTTTGTGTGTTCCTATCATCACTGGACCTATGACCTAGATGGAACATTGAAGAACGTCCCCTTGCGCGAGGTCTTCGATGAGGAAGATCTGACCTGCCGGAACCTCGTTGAAGTCGAGAGCGCTGTCCGTCACGGATTCGTCTGGGTGCGTCTTGAAGGTGATGGTCCAATTGATCTTGATGCGCATCTTGGCAGTTTGAATGAGGATTTCTCGGCCTTTGCCCTTCATGAGCAGTTTTTCTACAAGCGCGCCCGGAGCGTAAAGAAAACAAACTGGAAACTCATCGTTGAAGCGTTTCAGGACGGCTATCATGTGACGCGCCTGCACAACAAATCTGTGGGCCCTATGTTCATGGATTCTCGCGCCGCTATGGACCGTGATGGATTGAATCTGAGGGCGGCGGTCGCCCGGGCGACTTTTCCTGAAACCCTTGATCGATCGGCGGGCGCATTTGACGAGCGGCAGTTTGTATCCTTCGCTTATTATGTGTTCCCGAACACGATCCTCGTCTTCCATCCGGATTATGTCTCGCAACTCTCGCTCTACCCGACAAGCGTCGATGAAACGGTCGTCACGCATACCTGTTTGATCCCGAAACCGATCGAAACAGAGAAGGAAGCCGCCCATTGGGAACGCGCTTA
>JBCDAD010000106.1:0-3822 GCA_039186325.1 Pseudomonadota bacterium
CCGAATGCTCTCACCCGCTTTGTGAAAACGGTAAATCTCTATGCGCTCTTCAAGACCGAGCTGGTCGTAAAACTGTCCCATCGCAGCAATCACCATAACAGTGTTGCACTTGTAACGTGAACTCACGGGGTCCATAGCGCCGACCGAATCGTGGCCGCCCAGCGCCGAACATTAAATTCTATCCCCGCCCGCGCGCGCGGGGGTATAGTGTGCGGTCTCGCGACGAACGGATGTCACAAATAGAACGCGGCAGGACATCCGGCCCATTCGCGCGTGTGACGAAACCTGCGCCGTCGGCGCCCTTGCTGCGTGTAAAGACGAAGCAAACCAAGAAGACAGACATAGGCGAATAATACCAACTTATCGGCGAAATTTACCAACTCCGCATGGAGACGTTTCGCTGAACCCCGCGTGAAATATAGAGTTTTCAGGAAATGGCCACAAAGACAACGGGACCTATAGGCGAAATTTACCAACTCGGGAAAATCACCAACTCGACGCACGCGATCCGGGCATGTCGTCGTCCTCGCCAACCTTTTTGACTTTCCCGTGAAGAGAGCGACAGAACAAATGAGCAGACTTCATTCTGACAGAGCGCGAATGGTGTTGGGCCGCCGTCTGGTCGAAAACGCCCTTATCAGAGCGGAAAAAAGGCTTTGCCGCACCCGCATCCGCCCGATTCAACGTCCAGAAACCGAACATCGGACAATGGGAAATCGCAATGATATCAACGATCAGCCGTCGAGCGACAGTTCATGCAAGGTTGAACCACCGCTTTGACTGCTTTCCACAACAAAAACCCGAAGTTCATTACGGCCGCGTCGGTACATGTCTCTGGGAACGATCGTCAAAAAAGACCAATCGCCATCGCCCTTGGGATACGCATTCGCAATCGCGACAATCTCACCATTGAAACCGATCGCCAAATCTATCGCGGCCCGTTCGCTATCGGGCGTAATCGTTCCTTCCACCGGGCCCGGGACACGGCCCGCCAGATTTACGTTGTCCCAACGCTCGCTTCGCAACACCCGCAAATCCCATTGCTCGATCGGCGGGCCGACATCAAGGGTTTCAATTGGCTTGCCCTGCAATTCTGCGAATCGTTCATCTGTCCACAATCTATCGAGCGGCGCATTGGAATTAATAATGCTGTCGAATGCATCTCTGCTTCGTTTGTGATGCGCGTGCAATGTCTCGACCGACATCGTGGATTTTCCTTTCGCGCCCGGCAGAAAAACTGGATAGTGCGTCCTCGTTGTAAAATCAGACTCGTCAATCAGCGATTGGCCATCGACCTCCCAGGAAAGGCGCGCATCAATGACGTCAGCTATGGTTGGCATGATGTCTACTGACGATGCAGGCAATTGGCTTATTCTACCATCCACCTGCCCCGGGAGTTTTATAAACAGAGGAACGTTAAAGAGATTTCCGATTTGATTGTCTGTCGCCACCCTGGCTTTTTCACCCGGAATGAACGCTGTGCCGTGATCAGCAGTCACAATTAGCAGCGCTTTGTCATAAATTTTCTCTTTGCGCAGTTTTTCAATGACTTTGCCGAGCAGTCTGTCGACATATCCCAGCTGCATCATATATTGTCTGTACCCGTCTTTTACCGGCTGGATATCCTGCTCCCATACGCCGCCGGGAAGCAGACCTATTGCTTCAGTACGCGACATATATCGAGACCCTGAAGGATAAAATTCATATGGCCGGTGCGGCAACGTAAAATGCAAAAATGTCAGTCGGCCCGAACCCGGCGTCATTGTCGCAACAACTCTTTCAAACTCGCCCGCCCGTCCGGCATCACGTACATTCCTGATCCGGTCGGCAATATCACTCCATTCTTCAATTTCCTTGGCTTCGTGGCGGTCAAAGCCAAGCATCTGCGCTCTTTCAAGGCCCCAATAATTCGACCAATTTCCCGTTATTGAGGGCAAAAAGGATTCCGCAATTTTAGGCGGCAACAGGGAATGTCCGAAAATCGCCAACGTATCCATTGCAAGGACGGATACGCGTATTTGATCGCCATGTTCGCGGCACACATTTTTCGGACAAAGCTGTGTAACCGGCTCATAAGCGGAGACTTCGTATACGCCATTGAGCCACGTAAACAGATTTTCTGGAAAGTACGTAGACGTAGGAACTGTTTTTTCGGCAGCTGCAACGACGCCGGTCACCATGGACGGAAGTGATTTGACGGTGCCCGGCGCAACCGCCGCCGTCCAGGGATAAAATGTGCTGTTTTCAGCCAGCAATGCAAAATTCGGAAATCTCTCCGCGTCAATTGCACCCGTTTGATCGTAGAGAGACGTTGTATTGAGTTCGTCAAAAATCAGGTAAACAATCGGTATCTTGTCTGCACTCAATTCAGTATTCTGTGCATTGTCCGTCCCGTCATAGTCGACAAAAAGCGTTCTTGCAGGCGTCGCCACAAGCGACCAGAGGACAATTGCGACGCTTGCGATGGGCACAAAAGTCAAGAAAGCCCTGATTTCTGATTTTCGGTGGTAAAGTGCAGCGAACCCGCCGCCAATCATGGTCGCCGCAACAAGCTGCAGAACAGACGGGAGCAGCGCGATCTTGTTTAAAAACAACGAAGCCCCGAAGGCGCCGAACAAGCCTACCGCGAACAGGAGCAACCGATACGCCCAGGTTTGGCTAAAGGTGTTGATCGCATATATCGCCAAAGACGCCGCTGCTGGCGCGGCGAACAACAACGTTAGAATATAAATGATATAAGCAAACCCGTTTAAATTATGGGCGACCGCGAATTCGATATTGTTGCTTAAAACATCAAGTATTGGAGCAGCGATCGCCAACGCCCATATACCAAAAATATGAACGGCGCCAAACTTTACATTCTGCTCCGTATGCGCCACTTTATGCTTCCATCTGTGAGAATTATACTGTGCTGCCCGGACATGCGCCGAGGCAGATATCCCTCAAAACTCAAAAAATGTTTTTTACCGCCTTATCGAAATAAAGCAACGAGGTTTCTGTCTTTCAGCGCGCCCCGCGCCGAACATAACCACTATCAACGATTTCTGGATTGCGACAAGTCTTAAGGCATGCGCGCCTGATTGTCCCATTCACTGTAAAGTTCGGGATCAAACCGCACTGGGGCGAGCGAACTCTACGGATTTCCCGACGGACGCCGGAAAACTCATCGCCAGGAATTCAGATGCGTTTTTTTATCGGCGCCCTGGGGTCACCAATCCCTGATCAAAATAGACCTAAAAAAAGGTGGCGCGCTTGGCGCACGAACACCCCGTATAGCCTACTCCCAGGCGTTTACCGACTAATGTTTTCAGTGGCGGCTGCCGGTAATTGACTTCCCCGTCACCATAGGATTTGCTTCGCGCAAGGCAGTAGCGTTGGCGATATATTTAAATGCAGCGGATTTTTTCATTACACGGCCTAGTGGCGCTTTGCGTCGCCATCGCTTCAGGCGTTGCGATCAGCGCGATCATCAAACTGGACCGGACCGCCAGAGCCGGCGCAGGGTACAAGGCGAAAATCGCCTGTTCTGAGGCGTTCGTTGCTGGACGGGACCCGGCGAAAATCATCGCCGGCGAGTTCAATGATATTGATGCATCCATGAAGCATGTGGGCGTGCGCATTATTACCGATCGCGATATGGCGACAGCAAGCGCCTACGGTTTTGGCCGCGTTAACGCGGTTTACCGGGAAGGATATGGATGCTCGCTCGCGAGCGGCGGACGGGTTGCACCGTTGCCGGAACGCACCATCGACGCGCCATCCGCCGAAACGAATGCGGCAATTAAAACGAATGATGAGATACGCGCAATTGTTGACGCCGCC
>JBCDAD010000107.1:0-3574 GCA_039186325.1 Pseudomonadota bacterium
GCCATGGCTTTTTGACTCCTTGTTGGACGCCGCTTCGCGCCGGTTGAATGGGTATATATTGTGTTCGTGGGACGTGGATGTCTGTAAATTCCAAGATATAGTAACTCAGGAAATGCGAAACACAACATGGCGCCTAGCTATATTTTTACCCACTATATGTTGATCAGTTCGGCGGCTTGACGTTTTTGCATTGCACGCGTCAAACCCTAGACGGATCAGCGAACACGAAAGTTCATGGCGATGGCGGACGGCGCAGCGAAAAATCCACTGGAAATCAGCAGTTTGGGACAAAATCGAGCATTCGGTGAGCGGCGGTTTGGCCAGGTCAACTGGCTCGGGTTGCGGACGCTTTACGTCAAAGAAGTCCGCCGTTTTCTGAAGGTTATTTCACAAACGGTTATTGCGCCGGTCATCTCGACCCTGCTGTTCGTCATCGTATTTACGCAAGCATTCGCCGGCACACGCGGCGATATCAATGGCGTTCCGTTTGTTGAGTTTTTAGCGCCCGGCCTCATCATGATGGCGATTTTGACAAACGCATTCACGAACTCTTCGTCCTCGCTAATCATCGGCAAAGTGCAGGGCTCCATTGTGGATGTGCTGATGCCTCCATTATCCGCGGGGGAATTAACCGCCGCCTTTGTTGCGGGCGCCGCAACACGGGGGCTGCTTGTCGGGTTCATCACAGCGCTGACTTGCGCCGCGTTTATGGCGACGACGGGCGCGCCAATGGGGATCGCGTCTATCGGGCTCATCCTCTATTTTGGCGTTATTGCGGCGCTGTTGTTTGGGGTTTTGGGCCTTTTCGCAGGGGTCTGGGCGGAGAAATTCGATCAACTGGCCGCAGTGACGAATTTCGTCATTACACCGCTCACATTTCTGTCGGGCACCTTCTATTCGGTGAGCCGATTGCCGGAACCCTTCAAAACCATCAGTCAGTTTAACCCGGTATACTATTTGATTGACGGCTTCCGCGCCGGATTTACAGGCGTGTCTGAATCGAACATCCCGCTTGCGATGGGCGTGACATTCATTCTCTCAGTGGTCTTATCGCTTGCGGCCTATCTGCTCATTCGTTCCGGCTACAAACTCAAAGATTGAAAACACGAGTCCAAATATGACCAGCGACGCTCCGCCCATCGCTGACGACCGCATTTTACCCTTCCAGATCGCTGACACAGCAGTGCGTGGACGCGTCGTGCGGATGTCTGACAGTATTGACGCTATTTTGAGCGCCCACCAATTTCCGAGCGGCGTTTCGGAGCTGGTCGGGGAAAGCGCCGCCCTCGTTGCGATGATGGGCGCCGCATTGAAGTTCGACGGCAAATTGATTTTTCAGGCGCAAGGCGACGGCCCGCTCAGCATGGTCGTCGCTGATTATGCGACGACGGGCGCCGTCCGCGCGACAGCATCCTTCATTGAAGAGATCGGCTCAGAGGTTCGGGGCGTGCCGCAACTATTGGGTAAGGGGCACGTCGCCATGACGGTCGATCAGGGCGCGGAAATGGAACGGTATCAAGGGGTGACTCCCATCGACGGTGAGGCACTCTCTGATTTGGCGGTGTCCTATTTTATGCAGTCCGAACAGATACCAACGGTTGTGCGTCTCGCCGTCGGCCGGGTGTCGACGCCGGGCGCAGGCGAACGCTGGCGCGCCGGCGGGATTATGGCGCAGTTTGTTCCGAGTGAAGGCGGGGAACGCGAGCGCGGCGAAGAGATCCTTCTGGATGCGGATGATAAGGAAAGCTGGGCGCGCGCCGAGGCGTTTCTGGAAACAACGCAAGCAGATGAATTGATTGACCCGTCAATTTCTTCTGAAGAATTACTTTATCGATTATTCCACGAGGATGGCGTGCGCGTCTTTGATGCGCAACCGCTCCGCGCCGATTGTCAGTGCGATGTCAATAAAGTCAGCGCCGTATTGGCGCGTTACACCGCCGAGGACCTCAGCGATATGGTTGAAGATGGCGTCATTACCGTATCTTGCGAGTTCTGTCGCAAAGGCTACCGCTTTTCGCCGGAAGGAAACATATTGTGAAGAAGAAGCAGTTCCGAAAGGAATTACCCGATCTGGAATTTGAGCTCGCGAAGCTTCAGGAGACTGTACAACGCAAAGGCCTGAAGGTCGCCATCATTTTTGAAGGCCGGGATGCGGCTGGAAAAGGCGGCGCGATCAAAACAATCATGCGGCGGATGAATGCGCGTGTTTGGCGGATCGTTGCGCTGCCGAAGCCGACAGACCGGGAGCGCACGCAATGGTATTTCGAGCGATATGTGCCCCATCTGCCGGCCGGCGGCGAAGTCGTTCTTTTTGACCGCTCCTGGTACAACCGCGCCGTAATCGAGCCCGTAATGGGGTTTTGCACCGATGAAGACTATGCATGTTTCATGCGCGAGGCGCCTCTTTTTGAGCGTATGCTGACCGATAGCGGGATCATTCTCATCAAATTCTGGATACATGTTTCCGCCGAAGAGCAGGAGGAGCGTTTCCAGGATCGCGCGAAAGACCCGCGAAAGCGCTGGAAACTGTCGCCGATCGATATCAAAGCGCGCGATCTCTGGATTGAAGCGACGAAATATCGTGATGCGATGTTCGAAAAAACAAATACTGACTATGCGCCCTGGCTGGTGGTCGATGGTAATGACAAAGAAAAAGCGCGGCTCAACCTCATACGCGCCATTCTGGATCGGGTGCCGTATGAATTTAATAAGGAGGCGTTCGAACCCGTCAAATTGCCGCCGCGAAAAAGCATCGATGACAGCGATTACGATGAACCGGAATTGAGTGATCTCAATCTGGTTACGGATTATTATCCCGACGATTGATTGATGCACTATTTGCACAAAAAACAAACCCCGCCGCAGCGGGGTTTGCCTTAAGCGCGATAATTGGGGCTTTGTTTAAAGGTCGGCCCGCAATTTGAAGTAGTAAAGGCCGCCAGAGAAGCCGCCTGGCGCTGTCGCCGGATAGAGCGAACCGACAATGCCCGCAAACGGGTTTTCGTCCGGGAAGCTGTCGAAAGCGTTCTGAACGCCTGCAATCAGCTGAACGCCCTCAACGACTTCATATGCTGCTTCCAGGTCGACCGTGATCTGTGCACCAGCGTCGATCGGCAAACCGCAACCATTTTGCGCCGGGTCATCGTTCACGTCGTCAAGGTGGCATTCAAAGAACGATCCCCAGTAATTGACCCGGGCCAGTCCTCGGAAAGGTCCGTGGAAATGGTTGATGGTCAAATTACCTCGGGTCGCCGGCGTGTTTTCTTCGAGCTGGCGCGCCCGGCCGAGTGAGAGAGGCGCCGCGGTGTCGAGGCCGCGGTCGGTCACTTCTGTGTCGGTCCAGTTGAAGGCGAGGGCGAAGTCCGTGTTCGAATTACCATAGAATGAGTAATCCGTACTCGCCACAACGTCGATACCCTGGGTGCGGGTGTCGAACGCATTCTGGAAGAAGCCGAAGCTGACGAGTTCTTCCGAGCCTGCAAAATCCGCCGCATTCAAGGCGCCTGCATTATCAAGCGCGAATAACGCCGTTTGCGTGGTTGGATCGGCTGGCAAGGC
This sequence comes from Pseudomonadota bacterium, assembly GCA_039186325.1. GTDB lineage: Bacteria > Pseudomonadota > Alphaproteobacteria > Caulobacterales > Parvularculaceae > Hyphococcus. Next base: position 3,559 of record JBCDAD010000107.1, read on the forward strand.
CACGCCCTGTTCGCCC
>JBCDAD010000108.1:0-3408 GCA_039186325.1 Pseudomonadota bacterium
CCGACGGGAAAATCAAAAAGGTGATCAACGCCTACAACAGAACGCCAAGAAAATGCCTCGGCTTTAAAACTCCACAAGAAGCGTTTAATAACTTATGATCAACCGTTGCACTTCAACCGTGAACGCTCCTTCCCGCATCCGCGGGAATGACGCGCTCAGGGATTTTGCGATCTTTTTATAGTTTCGACACGTATTCGGCTGTCACCCCCGTGCAAACGGGGGTCCATAGCGTTAAGTGATCCTCATACTCCGTAGACTGATACAGAACAATGCGGATGCCCGATGGACGCCACGACCCCCCGGGCCACGCCCGAGGGCAAGCTAAGCGTCGCGAGTCCAGGATTGAGAGTCCAGAGAATTTCTTTGCAGGCGGATCAGTTTCTAAGCTCATCCACTCGCGCCTCCCCACGGCTTGACCGTGGGGTCCAGCAATAGCGATGGCGATATCGCGTCATGGATTCCCGCGTCCGCGGGAATGACGTGCTTTGGGAATTTGCTATCTTTTTATAATTTCGACACGTATTCGGTCGTCACCCCCGTGCAAACGGGGGTCCATAGCGTTAAGTGATCCTCATACTCTGTAGATTGATACACAGGTATAAGTATGCTCACTGGACGCCACGGGCGGGGCCGTGGCGAGTCGCGGGATGAGAGGCTGCGCCATCTCTGAATGCCGGCTTTCGCCGGCAAAACCGGAATTTTGCAGTCAGTGTTTGCGTCACCGATTCCCCACGGCGCAAACCTGCGGGGTCCATCACGCAATTCGTTTGTCCTCGTTCATTCAGAGGAACATTCCGGACCATCGTCATTTTGCGGGCGCTCGACGTCGACATAAAACTCATCAAAGACCTGCGCACGGTCGCCGTCATCGAATACTTCAATGCGGATATACGGGTCTGGCGTGCGAACACTCTGACGCCAGGGATTAAGGTCATCGGCCTCAATATTTTCCGTGTGCGCGTTCTCCGCCAGTTCCGCCGGGAACGGACAAAGGTCCGGGCCAACCGCTGTCGCGTGCGCGTCCGCGACAAAGATCGCTGCGCAGATCGTAAATCGCGCTCCAGTGTTTCGACAATTTATCATTACCGCCGCCTGCAATGACCGGGCTCCAGCGACGCCAGGACACTGGCCGAGGTTTCCACATCAAAGCGACGCAATAGATACGCGCTCGCCCAGCCGCGCTGCGGCATGGGCCGGAAGATGGTCACGCCGGCCTGACGATCAACAACCAACCCGTCAACATGATCCAATGTCGGCGTGTACCGGCGCACAGCCGGCGCCTCGGAAATGACGGCGTAACACCCAGGAAGACGCGTCCGGTCCAACACCGACGTCGTTGATCCGTCCATTAACCAAACCGCCGCCAAAATGACACGCCAATCCGCCATAAAATGGCGGCTTGCAGCCTTCATACCTTTCCACTTGACCAGTTGAAATTCCGAACCGGGATGGTTTCGGTTCGAAAACTCAATCGGTATCGAATATCAAGTGAACTGGCGGCGTGGAGGCGATTACCCTATGACTGAATGGCATTTGTTTACCATATCCACCGGCGCTTATGAAAAATAAATATCCGGCGACATACGCGGCCGCCGCCGCTGACCCAAGCGCGTTTTGGCTTGAAGCCGCAAAATCCATTGACTGGATCAAATCGCCGTCAAAGGGCGTTTCGCTGTCAAACCCGCCGGCGGCGCAATGGTTTGAAGATGGCGTCTGCAACACGTGTTTTAACGCCGTCGACCGACACGCGACGGGCGAACGCGGCGATCAACCGGCTTTGATCTACCACAGCGCCATGACCGGCGCGCGCGTTACTTATTCCTATAAAGATCTTCTCCGTCACGTCGCCTCTCTCGCTGGGGCGATGAAGCGCGCAGGCGCTGGAAAAGGAGACCGGGTCGTCATCTATATGCCGATGATACCCGAAGCGGTTTTCGCAATGCTGGCCTGCGCACGCATTGGCGCAGTGCATTCCGTTGTCTTCGGCGGTTTCGCGGCGGCTGAACTCGCCAAACGTATCGATGATGCGGCGCCAAAGCTCCTCCTGACCGCCTCTTGCGGATTGGAGCCGAGCCGCATTGTCGAATACAAGCCGCTGGTGGATGCAGCGCTCGAAACGGCAAGCCACACGGTCGACAAAGTCATCCTGTTCCAACGACCAGAATTGCGAGCGCCCCTGCAATCCCCACGCGATATCGCCTGGGACGCTTTTCTTGAAAACGCAAGCGACGCGCATTGCGAGCCAATCGCCGCGACGGATCCGCTATATATTCTTTACACGTCAGGCACGACAGGCGCGCCAAAAGGCGTCGTGCGCGATAATGGCGGGCATATGACCGCCCTCGCCTGGTCCATGGGCGCCGTTTACAATATTCACGCCGGCGACGTTTTCTGGGCCGCGAGCGATATCGGCTGGGTCGTCGGGCATAGCTATATTGTCTACGCGCCATTACTCATCGGCGCGACCACAGTCCTCTATGAAGGAAAGCCGGTCGGCACGCCCGATGCCGGTGAGTTCTGGCGTGTTATTAATCAGTACAATGTCAAAACACTTTTTACTGCGCCAACGGCGTTTCGGGCGATAAAAGGACAGGACCCGTCGGGCGGCTGGATCGAGCGATCCGATCTCAGAAGCTTGAAAGCCCTCTTTCTGGCCGGCGAACGTGCAGATCCCGACACCGTCAATTGGGCTCGCGACAAACTGAACATTCCGGTGATCGATCACTGGTGGCAAACCGAACTTGGCTGGCCGGCGCTCGCCACCTGCCTTGGGCTTGGAGATCAAGAGGCCCGTATCGGCAGCGCCGGCAAGCCGGTTCCGGGTTTTCGTGTCGATGTCGTTGACGAGGCGGGCGCCGGGTTCAATGCGGAAAAAACCGGTGAAATCGTTATCAGACCACCCCTCGCGCCCGGTGCATTTACCTCTCTTTGGCGCAATAAATCCGGCTACGAACGCAATTTTGATATAAATCAGATATATAAAACCGGCGACGCCGGGCATATCGATGAGAACGGCTTTATCTCTGTTATGAGCCGTACGGATGATCTCATCAATGTCGCTGGCCATCGCCTTTCAACCGGGATGATTGAACAGATTATCGCCGATCATCCTGATGTCGCCGAATGCGCCGTGATTGGCGTGAAGGACGACCTCAAAGGGCAACGGCCTGTTGGGCTTTATGTGCTGAATGCGGGCGTCAATCGCGACGAACAAGCAATCAGCGAAGAGATTATCGCCCAAGTACGCGAAGAGATTGGCCCTGTCGCAGCATTTAAGTCTGCGTTTTCTGTTAGCAAATTACCAAAAACTCGATCCGGCAAAGTCTTACGCGCGACGCTCCGCAAAATCGCCAATGGCGAGCCTTATCCAATGCCGCCCACGATTGAGGATCCGGGCGCACTGGACGC
>JBCDAD010000109.1:0-3223 GCA_039186325.1 Pseudomonadota bacterium
ACGCCTGTCGTGGGGGCGACGAGCAGCGTGGACGTCGTTGATGCGGTGCTGTCCTCCTTCCCGGATGATTATCAAGTGACCATTCGGGCTGTCGTCGTTGAAGGACGGGCGCCGGAGTTCATTGATGACATCAATAATGATGGCGTTTTCGACGCCAGCGATGTCGTAGGGATGGGATTTACGCTTTTGTCGAATGAAGATTCGATCACAGTAACGCACCTGAATTTTCAAGCGCGGGCGATCCAGGACGATAGCTTCGAGTGTCCAACTTCATCAACGCCTTTTGGGTCTGACCAGTTGCTCTATGTAGACCTTGACGGCGACGGTTCTTCTGAGATTTGCCAGGATGGCGACGGCACAGCGTCATCGGGCGTACGGCGCCCGCGCTAAGCGCATAAGCGTCGCTACGCACTGACAGGCTCCGCTGGATTTGGCTGCGCATGCAGAGTATCGTCTGCAGCGCAACCGACAGACGTGCGGATATGGAAAAGCGGCCGTTTTCTGCGTATCAGGGCGAAGAGCCATACATATTTGTCAGCTACGCGCATGCTGACTCTGCGCGCGTCTATCCGCTTATCACGGATCTGCATGAACGCGGCGTCAATATCTGGTACGATGAAGGGATTGAGCCGGGCAGCAAATGGCGCGAGGAGCTCGCGGGTGCGATCCAGGATGCTGCGCAAATCCTGTTTGTTGCTTCGGAAAAGTCGGTTGCAAGCCCAAACTGCGAACGCGAATTAGACTACGCGCTGTCGCACAATATTCCGGTCAGTGTCGTTTACATCGAGAAGGTGGACTTGCCCCCGGCGCTGAGCTTCAGTCTCGGCAGCCATCAGGGCATTTTCGAAAGTCACTACGATACGCAAACTTTTCGGGACAAGGTGTTCGATCTTGTCTCCAAAGCGCCAGACAAGATCCTGGGCGTCATTCCTACGGGCCACCGCAACCGCCTTAGCATATGGCTGGCCGCTGCGGCGCTCCTCTTGACCACGTTGGCTATTTACGTGGGGACGAGGCCAGCGCCAACGGAGGAGGGTGCTGAGCGGGCGTCAATCGACATCACGCCGACATTGGAGGATCCGGTCCGCATCGCCATCAACCCGTTGAACAATGTCACTGGCGACACCGAGATCGGGTGGATTAGCGACGGGCTCGCCAATCTTTTGCGCGATCAGCTTTCGGCGTCTCGCTATGCCGTGGTCTTGTCGCCCAACGCCTGGCGCAGCATTGCTGATAACGCCGCACAAGGCGGCGATATCGCGGCGCTCGCCCGCGATGCTGGCGTCGATTATCTGATCTCCGGCGAGATGCTCGGGGATGATGACGCATTTTTGGCCACGATGCGCGTTACAAATTTGCGCGCCGGTATCGACGTGATGGCGCAGACTTTTCCGGATCTGACCCCGGAGGCGCTGATCAATTCATCCGAACGGATCGCAACCAACGCCAAGCAGGCGATGAAAATTCCGCGTGAAGACGGCCTGCAGTCTCTGGCGGCTGACTTTGTGACCGGTAATATCGGCGCTTATGAAGCCTTTGTTGAGGGGTTGGAGCGAAATATCAGTTTTGATTATCCGGGCGCCGAACAATCGATGCGAGCGGCCTTGGCCTTGGCGCCGGATTTCCATATCGCCCGCTATCGACTGGCCGATATTCTGTATTTAACGAGCCAACGCGAAGCCGCGAAGGCGGAGATTGCGAAGATCCCCGGTGACGCTGTCCAGGATCAGCGCGAAAGTCTTTATATCAAAGCGTTTTCCCAGTTCCTGAACGCGCAATACGACAACGCTATTGAAACCTATCAAGAAATTTTGAAAGCCTATCCATATGAAGTCGAGGCGCAACAACGTCTTGCGCGCGTTTATTACGAGACTTTTCAGGAGCAAAAATCGGTTGATATTCTGACGACATTGCGTCGTCAGGAACCGGAAAACCCATACGTCCTGGGCGCGCTTGGCTATCAGCTGACGTCGATTGGCGAACTCGAGGCCGCCGAAGAGGTGCTGGCGGATTATCTGGAGCGCCATCCCGACCTCCCAAATGCCTGGCATTTAAACGCGGCGCTAAAATTGCGGAGAACAGACCTTGCAGGGGCGGAAGCGGATTTTTCAAAGGCCCTGTCCCTTGAGGCTGACTACACCGATTCAAGGATCGGTCTGGCGAAAACACTTGCGTTGAAGGGCGAACTCAACACCGCGACGGCGCGCTTTCTCTCCATTCGCGACGATGACACGCAATTGCCGAGGCATCGGATTGACGCGGCCTTCGCCGTTGCTGATCTGCACCGGGCGCTGGAGCAGCCGGAATATGTTGATGACGATCTCGCGCCCGTTGAAGAGATGATCCGTGGCGAGGGCGTTCGTGTTGGGCTCTACTGGTATACGAAAGCGCAAGCGCAGATTGATCGCGGCGCTTCGGACCGCGCCTTGGAAACGCTGGCGACCGCCAAGCGCGAAGATGACGGCGTCCCAACACGGTTTGTGCACCTGGAAGGCGTTATCAAAGCGCGCCGCGGCGACAATATCGATCAGGAATTGGCGATTTTGCAAGAGAATCGTTTGCCTGAGGACAATCCCGATCGCACCGAAGATAAAGCGATCCTGCATCTTGAAGGCATCGCCGCCATGCATGCGGGCGATGCTGGTGCGGCGGTCGACAAACTGCGCCAGGCGGTTGATCTCTATGGGTATGAATATGGCGTTTACAGGGTCGAATTGGCCGAAGCGCTCTTCGCCGCCGGCAAAAACAGAGAGGCGTTGAAAGAAATTGAGGCTGCGCGATCACAACATAATAATTTGCTATCGGGCGATCTGCGCCTCGACCTTCTCCATCATCAACATCAAGCCGGTCATGTTTTGGCGTCGTTCTATGAACGGACAGGTCAGGACAGAAAAGCGAAAGCGCTTTTAACTGAGCTTCATGATCAAATCGACGTTGATAGGCCATAGCGAGCGCTTTGTGCGGTGACGGAAAAGTAGCCAAATCGAGCGTTTAGAGGTTCCAAAAGGTTTCATCTTGTCGCTGTCGGACCGATACTGCGCCAGATACGATAACAGGCGAATATAAAGAAGATCTGCAAAACGACCCGAAATGTTGCCGCGGGCAGTGGCGAGACCACTGGATCGGATCGGGTCGGAACAGATCCCAAATATGAATTGGCATGTGAGCAATGCAGATCAGGGCGACGAGCGCGCCGCCAATCCGCCGAAATCTCGATATAATC
>JBCDAD010000110.1:0-3156 GCA_039186325.1 Pseudomonadota bacterium
ATGTGACGGGGTCCGGCGCTTATTTCCTTGGCGTTCAACGCGCAACGGACGAAACAGCGCTTTTTGACAAATATAAAACCACCGATGCGCGCACCCGGTATTTTCACCGACGGATGCGCAGAGTTTTATCAGACCATCAGACAATTCATTCGGACGGCATGACAAAAGACGTTGTCGGTTTGAACGTATTGCTGCAATTCAGCCGGACGGACGGCGCGGCTGGGATTGGCGATATTGAAGCGCGTTTGCGCACATATGGCGTCCGCTATGGCATCATTGAGCATCCGCAGCGGGAGGCGGCGGGCGGTTCACAAATTGTCGTTCTTGATATCGAATTTCAGGCCGAAGATTTTCGCTATTTGCCCCATCGACGGCTTTCGGGCGCCGTAGCGAATGGCGTTCTCAAACGAGCGTTTATGAAATGGAAAAACCGCAATGCGTTGGTGCTGGGGGCGATGCCTATTGCAGAGTTCCGACTGGCGAAGACGGAACGCCGACGCTGGTGGGCCGAAGGGGCGGACAATGCGGTCCAGTCGTTCCAACAAACAATGTTTATTCGGTTTTCCCGAATTCTGTTTTACGCGCTAATCATGCTTCTTGGCGTTTGGATCATCGCGCGATTTATTTTTACCTAATCATTATAATGATGAAAATGACATGGCGAATTTTCTATTCGTCAACGTGCGCGCTTCGCCTCGTACATCGCGGCGTCAGCCCGCTCCAGGGCGTCTGCGGCGTCAAGGTCGCGCGTGATTTCTATTGCGCCAACAGATACACTCACTGAAAAATTATTCGCCTTGAAATTGACCGGGGACGCGCTGATTTGCGACGCGAGGTCGCTCGCTTTGCTCAATGCAGTCTCTCGATCAACCTGCGTCAGAATTAATCCGAACTCGTCGCCGCCGAGGCGTCCTGCGGCGTCGGTCTGGCGAATATTGCCTGAAATGACTTCTGCAACCCGGGCCAACGCCGCATCGCCTGCTCCATGACCATACTGGTCATTGATCTGTTTCATTTCGTTGACGTCAATAAATACGAGCGCAGCAGCAATGCCATAGCGGTCAACCATAGCGAGCATGCGATTAAGCTCTCGAACAAATGCGCGGCGATTGTTGATATCAAGGAGGGGATCGCGGTCAGCAAGACGTTCGGTCTCGGCGATTTTGGATTGGGCCGCGGCCAGCTCAAGGCGCAATGCTTTGACTTCCTGCAACAGCGTAATCAGCGTCTCGCGCACTTTGGGGGTCAATTCGGCTTCCGGAATGCCGGCAAGCAAAGCCTCATCGATTTCCCGGGTCGGCGATATCACCGGCGACGACGCCGACATATTGCGCGACACGGGCTTAGGCGGCGATGGTTTGGGGGGATCTCCGACTTTCATAGCAGGCGCTGTTTCAATAGCAGGCTCAAGCAGAGCAACTTAGTTTCGTTCGATTATGGTGTAGTTCGCACGCTATGAAAATCCTGATTGGACGTTCAATTCTGGCGAAATTATGGCGTCGGACGCAACCAGAGTAACAGGCGCGTAAAACCGCCATTCCGGCAAAAAAGCACCCCTACCACCCAATTATCGTTTCGGCGCATGCGCCCCACGGCTCGTCGCTTGCCACTTGCGACACCAGTCGCGTCGCCTAATTGTCTCACTGCGGATGGACGTCGAAATGTCCCCTTCTGATACGACGTTCACTCCCGCGTCCGGTGGAGGAGGTGTTGGTCCTCGCGCCCCCGTCTGAACGGCTGGCGCCTCCTCTTTCCGGGACCTTGAATTCCTCCCGAAAACTTATGCGAATTTTTGACGAAGGCGCCCAAGCGCCATCATCGGAAAGTAATGACGGTACAGATTGTAATTGATCATAAAAGCGCGTGAAAGCTCCGACCCCTGATGAAGCCGCGCCTCCAGTAACGGATCGCCTAGCTTGATCGTTGCGCCGACGCCATAACCGGGAAAACCAGTGCCGGTATATTCAGGTTCGCTCCAGGTGCCCTCTTTCTGGCGCTCAATGAGGAATTGCACGCCATCGGCGATCGCGCGTTCATCATCAGGATTGCCGACCGCCGCCAACCCCATTAGCGCCCAGGCCGTTTGTGACGCTGTCGATTTGCCGACCCCCATCTGCTTTGCGTCCATATAGGACGCGCAGCTCTCACCCCATCCACCATCGTCATTCTGTCGCAAGATCAACCAGTCAGCAGCCTTACGAATGTAACTCTGCGACATGTCTTCGCCAATCGCTTCAAGCGCTGGCAGAACCGCCCCGGTCCCGTAAATATAATTGACGCCCCACCGTCCGAACCACGCGCCATCCGCTTCCTGTTCTGACTTTAGATAATCAATAGCTTCGGCAATTTGACGGTGGCTTTTTGAAAATCCAAGCTTGCCGAACGCCTCGACAATATGCGCTGTGACATCCACGGAAGGCGGATCCAGCGCTTCGCCAAAATCACAAAACGGTATTTTCGTCAGGAAGGTGTTGTTGTTGTCTTTATCGAAGGCGCCCCAGCCGCCGCCCTTGCTCTGCATGGCGAATAGCCAGTCCACGCCACGCTGAATGGCTTCGTCAATACCGCGCGCACGCCATTTCGGGTCGCCCCTGAATTTCGATAGCACGATAAGCGCGACCGCTGTATCATCTGTATCGGGATAGAAATTATTTTTATATTCGAACGCCCAACCGCCCGGCTCGACATTCTTGACTTTTTCCGACCAATCACCCGGCCGCAAGACCTGTTGGTCGAGCACCCATTGAATGGCTTTTTCCGTTTCCTCTGTATAGGTTTCATCGAGCGCAGTATCGTCAAATGCGAGCAGTGTGAGGACCGTGTCCCAGATCGGCGAGACAGAAGCCTGTATCCAAGTCGCCTCCCCCTTGTCTTCACGCCATCGGGGGTCATCAAGCGCGCCAAGCGCTTTTTCAACGACCGCGTGATCAAGGGCATAGCCTTCATTGTAAAGGGCCATTAGCGAATAAATCCACGGGGGCTGAATACCGCCCCAGACGCCGTCGGCGTCTTGATGCTGAATAATCCATTCAAGGCACCGTTTAACGGCGCCTTTGCGCATTGGCGCAATGCCCGCCGACTGCCCCCAATGCAGCACCCGATCAGTGGTGCGAAAAAAGCGATCCCAAAAGTCAGCGCCCGGCTTATCAGGCAGGC
>JBCDAD010000111.1:0-2843 GCA_039186325.1 Pseudomonadota bacterium
AGCGATGTGCCGGTTTTCTTCGCCGCCCAGTAGGCGCTCCAAGCTGGCGCCCGACTGCGCGCGTGGACAATATCAACGTTGAAACGTCGGATGAGCCGCGCAAGGCGATCTGCGTTCAGTCTTATGGTGAACGGATTTTTCGAATGCACCGGCAATGGCAGGATTTCACCGCCAGCGGCCTCGATGGTTGGCGCCATTCCGCCGCCATATGTCGCGACCAGTGCGCGACCTCCGGCGCGAACAACCGCTTCCGCGATTTCGACGGTGCTGCGCTCTGCACCGCCTTCATTCAACGTTGGAATGACCTGCAGGATCGTCCGTCGGAATTTCATCGGCGGACGTTATAAATCAATAGCGGGCCGATCCAATTCATGAAACAAAGCCGATCGTTAGATTGGTCATTTTCTATAGAACACCGTATCCTGAAAGGATGCAAATGACGACGCAACAAAAACCGCCAGACTTTGTAGAAGGCCCTAATGGTCAGCTGGCTTATCGGATGCGCGAGGGTGCAGGGCCATGCGTGGTTTGGCTTGGCGGTTTTCGTTCCGATATGATGGGGTCCAAGGCAAGCCATCTTGACGCATGGGCGGTTCGCAACAATCGCTCTTTTCTGCGCTTTGATTACTCCGGACACGGTAAATCCGCTGGCAAATTTGCAAATCGCTGCATCTCCGATTGGAAGGAAGACGCAGCATTTCTCATCGAAAAGCTAGTCGATGGACCACAAATCCTGATTGGATCATCAATGGGCGCATGGATTGCTGCGCTGGTAGCCAAACAATCGCCAAAGAAAATTCAGGGTATTATCTTTATCGCGCCGGCGCCGGATTTCACCGAGCGCCTCATGCGACCAAGTTTTTCAGAAGAACAGCTGGAAAAACTGGAAACTGACGGAAAAATTTTTGTCCCGTCTGACTATGGCGACGAACCCGACGTCATTACGAAAAAGCTGATTGACGATGGCTTAAAAAACCTCGTGATGAGCCAATCGCTGACAATCTCTTGTCCGGTGCGTATTCTCCACGGCATGCGAGACGACGCCGTCTCTGTCGATCATGCGCTCGCATTTGCCCGGCACATCGATGGGAACGACGTGACCATTCACCTTAAAAAAGCGGGGGATCATCGACTTTCAGAGCCGGACGATCTAGCGCGTCTGACACAAACGGTCGAAGCGCTATCTAGCAAATAATCCCCCTTTGGTTGCAAATTAAGTTTGTCACACGCGTTGATTAGTGGCGCATTGTGCGCATCGGCCTAGTTTGTCGTCGTAGGCGGCTGCGGAATTGCGCTGGTCTGGGGAGACAACGTGATGTGGGGCGAGCGTCGCGGATCATCTGCGATCTTTTTATTGATTTCATTTGCTGCAAGCGCGGGGAACGCTAGCGCGTCTGCGTGGGGCCGCAATTCTGGCGATGTCCTCATCATTACCAAGAGCGCCTATTTCAGCGCCCCAATGGAGCGTGTTGACGGCCGGGACGACCGATTTCGACGCCTTGACGGCGAAACCTATATCGAAGTTGGCGTCGCCCCACGCGTCACGGTCGGCGGTAAAGTCGTATACGGTGCAAGTTGGACAGATACGGACGGCGCGGCGTCGGGCTTTTCAGAGATTCAGGCCTTCAGTCAATATAGGTTTATTCACACAGAAAAGAGCGCCGCAGCCTTCCGATTCGCCGGCGTACGACCTTCGCAATTTACTGGCGGTGTCAGACCCTCTCTACAATCGGACGGTTTTGACGTGGAAGGCGCTGTCCTTTACGGGCGCACGCTCCGAAGCGCTAAGCCCAAGCTGTTTCTGGCAACCGAAGCGGGCTTCAGAAAACGCTTGAGCGATTCCGCTGATCAAGTCCGGTCACAAATTACAATTGGCGTAGAGCCAAATCGTCGCTTTCTGTTTTTACTCGACGCGCGCGCTGAGACATCCCTCCGAAATGCGGAAAATCTTGGAGCTGACTATGACGTTGTTAAAATTAACCCGTCGGTGGTTTGGCGAATCAAGCCTCGCTGGCGCGTACAATTTGGCTTTGAAGAAGAATTCGCAGGCAGAAATCTCGCTCTTGGCAGAACTTTTTCTGTTGGTCTGTGGTCGGAATTCTAAACATGGCTGATGGGGAAAGCATCTTACAACACAGAACCAAGCTGACTCGTGAGCGGGCGGCCATCATGGCGCCCCCGCCAACCCCGGAATTGCAATCATTCAAGTCGCTAAGGCGTTATTTGACTTCCGGCCAGGCGCCCTGGCGCCGGGTCGCACGGCGACGCAGCGAAATTCTCTGCGACGCCAGCAGAATTTCCGAAGAAGACGTCACCTATGGTCGCGGTCGCCCCTTTCCGCTCAAAGACTATCGTTTTGTCCAACCGGTCGCCTTCAGAGAGCTGTTGCGACGACGGTTCGTTAACGAAATAACCGCTGACGCAACAGACGGTTTTGCCGACTCAAATCCCGATCAATCGGCAAGACGCATCCTTTCGCCGACTCAAAAGACGCTGCTTACTATTAGCATTCTTGCTGTGGCGTTGGCTTTTGCGCACGCGCCGCTTTTTGTCATTATCGCATTTAACATTGTAGTCACGGCTTATTTTCTATTTGCAGTGATCTATCGATTTTTCTTGCTGATCATCAGTCTAAATCCGAAAACGCCAAAGACGACACCACTTTCGCCGGACCAGTTGCCGACCGTCACAATCCTTGTCCCCCTATATGACGAAGCAAAAAGCGTATCTCGACTACTACGCTCGTTGCGTGCGCTCGACTATCCACAGGAAAAACTGGATATCAAACTCCTGCTGGAAGGAGATGATCGAAACACGATCGAAGAAGTGCGTCGACACAAGCT
>JBCDAD010000112.1:0-2722 GCA_039186325.1 Pseudomonadota bacterium
CAGGGTTGTGTCAGCGGCGCTGCTAACCCCTCGCATTCAAAAGGTTTTTCCGGTATTCTATACCGGTCAGGCGGTTGCGTAGGGGTAGAGGTGGTCGATGGTGCGGCTTTCGCCTCAAATTCAAATTGAATCAACGGATGTCGGCACATCGCCGGCGCCGGACCCTGGTCCTATTATCACGGACACTGGGCCAGTTGTTTGGTTCGGTTTCGCTGTGGTGGTTTTAGTTTTTTTCTTAACCATGTTTGCGATTATCCGCATGCGTGTTTTGAAACCCGCCGAGACGACGCGTAAGGCAAAGGAAACGACCTATTTTGAGCCGGCGGGCGATGATGTGGACATCACTTTTGAGGAACCCGCCATTCAAGTTGAACAGGCAGAAAGAAAAGGTTTTTTTGGCCGCCGTAAAAAAGCCAAACCAGATAACAAAGCGCGCATTGCCCCGGATGCAACTCATCATGTGGAAGAGGAGCGCCATCCCGACGAGGCGGAAATCGTCATTGAAGCGCCAGCGCCGCAGTCTGATAAGACAAAACGGGATGTTGCAGATGTGCGCGCTGAGCCAACATCGCCCAAGCGCAACGGATCGCGTTTTTCGGGGCTGTTTAGCCGCGGGCGCGACGCTATCGACGCCGAGGCGGAGCCGTTGGACGATAAGCCGGACGGATCGTTACATCTGGATGATCGGCTGACCGAAGACGCCATCGAACCAGAGAATGATCAACGTGACGCGCAGCAGCAGATTGAGCAGGAAAGTCTGCGCTCGGCGGAAGTTGAAGCTGCTGCGGCGAAAGCGCGTGCGGATCGCGAAATTGCAGACGCAGAGCGCCGCGCCCTTAACGCGGAGCGAGACGCGGAACGCCGCGTCGCTGAGGAGCAAAGGCGAAGTGCGTTAGCGGTTGAGCAAAACACTGTTCAGAACGCGATCGCACGGCAGGATGAGGCCATCGCCAACCGTTTTCGGGATTTATCCGATCGACTGGAAACAGCGATCGCAGCTGCGGGCGGCGGCGGCGGTCAATCCTTGGCGGCCGTTGGCGCAACCCCTGACAAAGGGGCTGGCCATGAAGACATTTCATCGCTTCTAGATGCGCGATTTACTGATCTGGGAGAAACGATTTCCGCTGCGTTAAATGATCTTGGGGTGCTTATTGATGCACGCCTGTCCGCATCGGCGGCTTTGCAAGTTGATGAGCAAACGAGTGCAACGGGGAATGCAAGCGCCCTTGCGGATATTGTTAGCGAAACCCTTCCCGCCTCTGCATATGAATTTCGTAAGTCAAATATGGCCGGGCGGGTTGCTGATTGTGTCGTGAACATGCCTGGGTTTGACAACGAAATCGTTATCGATGGGCAATTTCCGATGGAAGCCTATCACCAGTTTGTCAGTGAACGGTTAAATAGGGTCGGTGAAAAAGCGGAAAATGAGTTTAGGAGCGCTGTGCTCCGTCACATTGTTGCTGTCTCTGACCAATTTATTGACGCCGATACATCGTACGCCCCTGTATTATTGTACATTTCGTCGGAGCGTGCGTTTGGAGATATTCAGTCACGCTTTCCAGACCTTGTACGGGACAGCCAAAATGCGCGGATATTGATTGTGTCTCCGACAACGCTCGCAGCAACCCTGCAAACAATGCGTAGCCTGTCCCGGGTTGCAGCGCCCGCAGCGGACGAAGCGAGCGATACGCAGGCGCTCCTTCATGAGATTGCGAATATGCGTCAACGCATTGCGGTGCTTGAGGCGGCGTTGTATGGCGATAGCAACGCGCCATCGCCGAATTCGGCGCCGGTACGGCATTCGGGCGGTGGCGAAGACGCGATCTCTGATATAGAACGCGCGTCAACCGAAGCGAATAATCACTCTCTGTCGCGCGAAGAGGAAGCGTTTGATCGATTGGAGCGTGCAGAAATCGAACAACAGACATTTGAAGATGCGGACGTCCCGGTTCCGGGGCGTTCCGCTTTTCCATTACGCTAAGCAGCGTTTTCGTTTGAAATTTTAGCTTCCCTGTCTCCATCATCCCGGAGACGCCTTGGCGCCTGTTCCATCGGAGCGAGCGCAGGCAAATCATTTTCCACGCCGGGCAATTCATAGTCCGCAAATTTTCGCGCGCGCGACAAAACGCGGCCCTCGAAGCCGCCAACGGCGGCATTATATGACTTGACTGCGCCTTCCAGAGATTTGCCAACTTTATTCATGTGGCCGCTCATAGTTTTGAGGCTGTCATAGAGATCTTTCGCCATTGCGGCGACCTCGCGCGCATGCTGGGTCATTTTTTCCTGTCGCCAGTTGAGCGCAGCTGATTTCAGCATTGCTATTAGAATTGTCGGTGTGGCGATCAATATTTTCTTATCGAATGCGTCCTGGTAGAGCTGCGGCCGAACGTCCAATGCTGCAGCGTAATAATTTTCGCCGGGAACGAACATGATTACATAGTCCAGAGAATCGCGAAGGGACGCCGCATAATCCTTGGCAGATAGCGCTTTGACATGTGACCATAGATCTTCGGCGTGTCGCCGCATGCGCTGTATTCTTAATTCGTCCGTCTCCGCATCGATCGCGTCCAGATACGCGCCCAGAGACACTTTGGAGTCAACAGCAACCACGCGGTCGCCGGGTAGGCGGACCACCATATCGGGCTGTTTTCGGCGTTCGCCATCGGTGTGACTTTCCTGTTCGACAAAGTCCACATGAGCCTGCATGCCTGCGATTTCGACA
>JBCDAD010000113.1:0-2673 GCA_039186325.1 Pseudomonadota bacterium
GGCGTCAATGGCGGTTCTCTGGAAAAAGATCTGCTTGAAAAATACGGCGAACCTTGTCCGGAAGCGATGGTGGAAAGTGCGCTGGACCATATCAAAATCCTTCAGGACAATGATTTTCACGAATTTAAAATATCCGTCAAAGCGTCGGATGTTTTCCTGACGGTCGCCGCCTATCATGCGCTGGCCGAAGCCACGGATTGTCCATTACATTTGGGCGTTACGGAAGCTGGCGGCTTGCGTATTGGATCGGTGAAATCTGCGATCGGTCTCGGGTCATTGCTTTGGGCGGGCATCGGCGACACGATCCGTGTGTCGCTTTCCGCCGATCCGGTTGAAGAAATCAAAGTCGGCTTTGATATTTTGAAAAGCCTCAATTTACGCCATCGCGGCGTCAATGTTATCTCGTGCCCGTCTTGCGCGCGCCAGGGCTTTAACGTGATCGAGACCGTTGAAACGCTGGAGCAAAGGCTCGCCCATATCACGACGCCGATGACGTTGTCGGTGATCGGGTGTGTCGTAAACGGTCCAGGCGAAGCACGTGAAACAGATATTGGTTTTACCGGCGGCGGCGCTGGCAAAGAACATGGCATGATTTACCTTGATGGCGATGTTGATCATCGCATCGATAATGGCGAGCTTGTCGACCATCTCGTTGAGCTCGTAGAAAAACGTGCGGCCGAAATTCAGGCGGCGGAGAATGAGGCGAGCATCGCGGCGGAATAGCGATGCAAGGAATGCGCGGCGCGGCGAGCCTGATTGCTCCTGCGCCTTTTTTGTATTCAGCATAACGGAGATCAACACTTGATCCCTCAACAAAAAATAGAAGCGCTGATCGACCGTTTTGAGAAAATCGAAGCGGAAATGGCGACTGTCAGCGATGCAGATCACATCGTGCGTCTCTCCAAGGAGCATGGCGAACTCAAAGACGTCGTCGAGAAGGCGCGCCTATTGTCTTCAGTGCGCCAACAAATTGAAGAGTTAAACGAATTTCTGGATGGCGATGATGAGGAGATGGCCTCGCTCGCGGCTGAAGAATTACCGGCTTTAAAAGAGCAGGAGCCCGGACTTGAATATGATCTGCAGATTATGCTGCTCCCAAAAGACAAGGCAGATGATTCCAGCGTCATTCTGGAAGTGCGCGCAGGCACAGGCGGCGATGAAGCGGCGCTCTTCGCCGGAGACCTGTTCAGGATGTATCAGCGCTTCGCGTCGCTTCAGGGTTGGAAATTGGAAATCCTCGCCGCCTCAGAATCAGAGGCGGGCGGTTACAAGGAAATTCAGGCGAGTATCAATGGCGACGGCGTATTTGCGCGCATGAAATTTGAGTCGGGTGTACACCGCGTCCAGCGTGTACCGGAAACCGAAACGCAAGGCCGGGTGCACACCTCGGCGGCGACGGTCGCGGTCCTGCCTGAACCGGAAGAAGTAGATATTGAAATTCAGGATAGCGATCTGCGGGTCGATGTCTTCCGCGCCTCCGGTCCCGGCGGTCAGTCAGTGAACACGACAGATTCAGCCGTCCGCATCACGCACCTGCCGACAGGGATCGTCGTCAGTCAGCAGGATGAAAAATCACAACATAAGAACCGGGCGAAAGCGATGAAGGTGTTGCGCGCGCGCCTTTATGAAGCAGAGCGCGCTCGCGTTGACGCGGAACGCGCCGCTGAACGAAAAGGAATGGTGGGTTCGGGCGACCGGTCGGAGCGTATACGGACATATAATTTTCCGCAGAGCCGCGTTTCCGATCATCGCATCAACCTCACGCTTTACAAACTTGATGAAATCATTGCGGGCGATGGTCTTGGCGAAGTAATTGACGCGTTAGTGACCCAGGACCGCGCCGATCGTCTGGCGGCGATGCAGGCGGATGAATGATAGCCTCGCCCCATCGTCAATGACGATAGGCGCGGCGTTGCGTTGGGGCGCTGCTCAACTGTTGCAATCAGAAAGCGCAACGCTAGACGCCAAACTTCTGCTGCGATCGGCCTGCGGTTTTAATGAGGCGGAGCTGATCGCCGCCGATCGGCGCCGCCTGAGCGCGGTGGAAAGGGACAATTTTTTCGCGTTATTGCAGCGGCGCGCCGTCGGGGAGCCGGTCGCCTATATTCTGGGTGAACAGGAATTCTGGAGTTTGACTTTTGAGGTCAATCGCGACGTGTTGATCCCGCGGGCGGATTCTGAGTGTTTAATCGACGCGGTATTGCAACGAAGACCTCAAGGCCATGAATATAAAATTGCGGATATGGGCGCCGGAAGCGGATGTCTGCTGGCGGCGCTCTTGTCTGAATATGTCGACAGCTATGGGCTTGCTGTGGACCGTTCTATTCCTGCCGCTGTTCTGTGCTGGAAAAATTTGCAACGACTGGGATTCGCTGAGCGATCACTGGCTTTCGCCGGAGATTGGTTATCCGCCAGCGCGGGCCCATTCGACATTATCATCGCCAACCCGCCCTATATCCCGATATCGGACAAAGCAGGGTTGGCGAGTGATGTCCGTGATTTTGAACCGTCATCGGCCTTGTTTGCCGATAATGACGGTCTTGCACATTATTCAGCTATTTTGAGGCAAGCCAATGCGCGGCTGGCGCCGGGCGGTCTGGCGGTTTTTGAGGTCGGCGCCGCACAATGGGACAAGGTCGCCGCGCTTGCTGACAGCTATTTTAGCGATGCGCA
>JBCDAD010000114.1:0-2626 GCA_039186325.1 Pseudomonadota bacterium
ACTTTGCGCAGGTGATGTTCAGGAACACCTACGCGACCTGCCAGTCGGGCGACTGTAAGGCCCTCTTCAAGATAAGCGCCTTCATCCATTGCCTTTTCAAGCTTTACCAAGATGGGGGACGGCGCAGTCCCACGCATTAGTGACGTCTCCGTTACTTGGACTGGCAATTCGAAGAAGGTCTCACGGGTCGTCAACATCCAGAAGGCGAAGGCCATGGAAAGTCCGGTGATCGTTACGGCTTGCAGTTGGCTCGCAAATGCCGGGCTTTCGGAATGACCAAGATAAAGCTCCGCCGTCGTAATGATGATCGCTAATATGCCGACGGCGCCGGCGAACACAGGCCGAAAACGGCGCCGCGGATCAACCAGGTCGTCGCGACGGTTTTTAAGGGCGATATACAGTGCGTGTGATATTAGCCCCAAAACAAAAACGCCGCGGATTCGGTCCAAGAACTGATCGAAATTGGATTGCAGGAAGATTGGCGCACCGTAATTCAGGAACCCAATAACAGCAGCCGGCCAGAGCGTTCGCTGATCCAGGCGGAAGTCATCATCGAAAAGCGAAAGCGCAAACCACCAAAAAAATACAGTGTTGAAAACAGCGAATGGCTTCAGCGCGGGCGTCAAACCGCCAATGATTGGCGGATGATTGTCAGACGAAATCAATATATAAACAACGGTGCCAAATAAGAATAGCGCGCCTGCGACGCGTCGCATGATTGGCGCTCCGGTCCTCATAATAAGACCCGCAAGCAAAAGGTTGACGCCCGACGCGACGCCGCGCAACGCAATCTCAATAATTATCGTTTGATCATTCATTAAGGCCAAAGCTGTCGACGAGAATGCGTTGTGTCAATGAGCCGTTATCAACGCACGAGTTTTTTCGCGGCTTTAGCCTCGCTCCGCTGGAACTTTAGGAATGTCGATAAGAGTGGCATTTTCTTTTTGGGTTCTTTGCCATCGGCCAAGCGGAAAATATTTTCATAAAAAAACGCCATCACGCCAAAACCATTTAGGGCCTTGATAATCGCATTGCTTGAATTTGGGCCGAAAAAACCCGGCCCGACGCGAAGCAATTTCTCATAAGACGTCAGCTTTTCAACACCGCCGGAAATCAACCGTGACGGCGCATCTATATCCACGCATAACGGGCGCGCAATTCCACATAAGTCGCACGCGTTTGCATCTAGCGCATCAATCATGCCGCGTCTTGTACGGAAACCGCCAGTGACCATCAGCGGAAATTTCGTGACTTCACGAATTTCTTCCGCATAGGTCAAAAAATAAGCTTCTCGCTGCCGTGTTGATTCCCGTTTGCTTTCCTCAAAACGCGCCTCTTGTCCCTCCAGGTCCATCATGGCTGGTTGCTCATACGATCCGCCGGAAATCTCCAGGACATCAACACCGGCATCATCGAGACCGCGGGCGACGGCGACGCTATCGCCCTCGCTGAAACCGCCTTTTTGAAAATCCGAAGAATTCAGCTTCACTGAAATCGGAAAACCACCGCCAACAACCGCGCGCACGGCCTCCACAACTCTAAACAATAACCGGGAGCGATTCTCCAAACTCCCGCCCCATGCATCGTCCCGACGGTTCACGCGAGGATTGAGAAACTCAGAAAGTAGATATCCGTGGGCAGCGTGAATTTGCACACCGCTGAAGCCGGTCTGCTTCGCTGTCGACGCAACATGGGCGAAGCGCTGGATCACATCTTCGATTTCGCCTTCGGTCAATGCGCGCGGTTTCGCGAAAGTCCCGCCCGGCAAGTTGATCGGGATTGCTGAGGGCGCCACCGGCTGCGTTGCAACGATTTTTGGCGACTGGCGCCCCGCATGGGAAATCTGCATCCAGATGTCGGCGCCATTGTCTCTCGCAGCGCTCGACCATGCGCGAAGTCGATCAAGTTGATCGTCAGACTGCGGCCCATCGATGGCGACATTTCCAGGTCGCTCAAGATATCGACGGTCCACCATAACGTTGCCAGTCAGCAACATGCCGGCGCCGCCATTCGCCCAACGTTGATAAATTTTGACATGCCGCGACGTCGCTCGGTTATGAGCGTCAGCCAAGCCCTCCGTCATGGCGGCTTTGACAAGCCGGTTTTTCAGCGTTGCGCCGCAAGGCAATTTCAATGAACGGTCAATCATCGGCATTCCAACTTATCGAGTGACAATAACAGCGGACGTCTTTGCGAATCGCGGCTCTCATTGCGCTTGTTTGATTTACGTTAACTATTTTCACCAGATTCCCCAAAATTTGCACGTTGCTGTTAACCCTTTGTCATGACTTTTGCCCCCAAACCAAGGCCGAATTCAAAATTCGGTTCACCAAAACATCATGCGGCGATGAGTAATATTGTTAACCAAAATCGAGTCCGACGGGTTCAGCGCTCAACCGCAATACAAGCGATTCTCACATGCCTTATCGCATCATCCGCCGATGCGGCCTATTTCAACTATTCCCACACCGACCCAAATTTCCTGGTAGAAGAAACAGAGATCTGGGCATTTTCTGACTTACGCAGCCAGAACAGGTTTGACACACCGACAAATCGATTGTCATTTTCAGACGGGTTTACGCTGAGTATCGCACAGAGCATGCTCGAGCCCAGATTTGACGAGGCT
>JBCDAD010000115.1:0-2295 GCA_039186325.1 Pseudomonadota bacterium
CGCGACGCCGGAGGGGTGGCAGAGTGGTCGAATGCGGCGGTCTTGAAAACCGTTGGGCGTTTGCGCGTCCCGTGGGTTCGAATCCCACCCCCGCCGCCCGTTTACATATCTCACGGCAAGCTCGCTGCGCTCGCGCCTCCGATGGGGCGGCCTGACCGGCCGGCGCACAGTCGTGCGCATTGGTCTCCGCGTTCGAACTTTCTCCCTGACTTTCCGCCAGTTTACGCATTTCGCGATCGACGCTGTCATGCTCAAACCTCGCCAGACATGATGGCAAAGCCGTCCAAGGTCGCGATCCGAGGTTCTTCGGATCGAGTGTCAGCTCGTCGATCTAATACGACCCCGTAAAAAAAATTTGAACGTCTGATTAAATTTCCGTACACGGCGTTGTCAGAACTCTAATAGGTGAATTTTTCGCCGACGAGTTCCTCACTCACTGTCCAAAGCCGCTGTGCGACCTCTTCGTCCAGCGCGCGTGGCGCGACATCGCTGTCGCCCACTGGTCCTCTCAAATCCATGATACCCGTTGGACCATAATATGCGCCGGAAACAGCTTCGTCACCCGCCGCAGCCAGCACCGTGGGGTAAGCGCCAAGTTCGCTCGACTGCGCCAGCAGGGAATTGGTCAGTTTGTAAATCCCGTTTAAGAATCCGGTCGGCCCAGTACTTTGCAATTCGGTGCTTGAGTAACCGGGATGGCAGCCCACTGATTTTATGGCCGAACCTGACTTTTCAAGGCGCCGGTGCAGTTCCTGGGCGAAGAGCAGGTTCGCCAGCTTGCTTTGACAATAAGCTGTGCTGGGATCATATGAGGCGTCCAGCATGAGATCGTCGAAATGAATCTTGCCGTATTTGTGCGCGACGCTCGCCACGGTGACGACCCTTCCTTCATTCTGATTGACCTGTCCGATCATTAACGCGGTCCAAAGAAAATGGCCGAGATGGTTTGTACCCAACTGCATTTCAAACCCGTCTTTCGTTTGCTGTTTGGGCGTTTGCATAATACCGGCGTTGTTGATCAGTGCGGACAACTCGCCAAAACGGGTTTTCGCTTCGTTCGCCGCCGCCCTGATCGACGCCATGTCCGCCAGGTCAATTTGGAGTAATTCCGTGCGGCCGGCGCCAAGCGGGGCGATCGCCGCGCATGCAGTTTCACCTTTCGACGCGTTTCTCGCCCCAATCACAATGTCAGCATTGCGCTCTGCGAGGCGTTTGGCGGCTTCAAACCCGATTCCTGAGTTACCACCCGTTATCAGAAATCGTTGTCCCGTCAGGTCCGTCAGTCGCTCAGGGGTCCATTTAGAAACGCCGGTAGCATTGATGAGGGGCATGTGTAATTCCATTGATATTGCTGATCCAGACACGGGATTGACAATATTTGCAATAATTGTCAACTATGAAATATGGATAAATCGGACGAACTTAGAGAAATCGTACGCGTTTTCGCGCAATACGGGTTCAGAAAGACCTCTATGCGCGATCTCGCGGAAAGCCTCGGTATTTCGCGCCAGGCTTTTTATAATCGGTTCCCGTCAAAAGAGGCGGCGTTTGAGTGGGCGGCGCTTTCCCTGATTCAGCAAAGCCGTGACGCATGCCTTTCGGCGCTCAACGGCGAAGGACCTGTCCGAGT
This sequence comes from Pseudomonadota bacterium, assembly GCA_039186325.1. Classification (GTDB taxonomy): domain Bacteria; phylum Pseudomonadota; class Alphaproteobacteria; order Caulobacterales; family Parvularculaceae; genus Hyphococcus. Next base: position 1,631 of record JBCDAD010000115.1, read on the forward strand.
GCGCATTGCTGAGGCGTTTTATGCTTGGATTGGTCAGTATGTTGACCTCTTTAAAGCCGCGCCTCATAGCGCTGAGATTGTAACCATGGTCAGCGATGTATCGAGCGAGAAAGTTGACAAAGCCGCAGCGGATATTCGAAAGGCGATCGTAAAGCTTCTTAAAAATTCATCTCCGGGAAGAACGCGTGGCGACGCGGAGGCGCTAGCATTGACGATTCACATGGCTGCCAAAGGTCTGCTCAGTGTGGTCGACAACAGCAGAGCCTATCGCCGGGAACTGGAACGGATAATCAATATCCTACCACTCGATTGAAAGCTGTTTTCTGCCCAAGGCCATTCGTTTGAGAGCGCTTCGTCGTCCGACATCATATTATATCCGTATTTTTAGCACTATTAGTGTCGGCCGGCGGGTTAACCCATTTTTGCAATCCGACGGTTTTTGACAGCGTTTTTTCTCATTTTCTGTCAAATGCGCTTGTTCATTTGGTCGCCGGCGCAACGGAATCACTAATCGGCCGTATGCGGATTATATCGAGATTTCGGCGGATTGGCGGCGCGCTCGTCGCCCTGATCTGCATTGCTCACATGCCAATTCATATTTGGGATCTGTTCCGACCCGATCCGATCCAGTGGTCTCGCCACTGCCCGCGGCAACATTTCGGGTC
>JBCDAD010000116.1:0-1775 GCA_039186325.1 Pseudomonadota bacterium
AACGAGATCAGCAAATGGCTGAACAACTTCTTGCCGATCCGAAAGATCGCGCTGAAAATATCATGATTGTTGATTTGCTAAGGAACGATCTTTCAAAAATTTGCGATGATCATTCCATCCGTGTTCCGCGGCTTTGTGAATTGATATCATTGTCAAAAGTGCACCATCTTGTCAGCCAGATCACGGGAACACTTCGAAATGATGTATCTGTTACGGATGTTTTTGGCGCACTCTTTCCATGTGGTTCAATAACAGGTGCGCCAAAAGTTCAGGCGATGAAAGTTATCAGCGAGATCGAAGGAATTGGAAGGGGACCGTATTGCGGGGCCATTGGATATATAAGTGACACGGGCGTAGCAGATTTTTCTGTTGCGATTCGCACGACTATTCTGGCGAATAAAAATTCAACCGCATTTATTCCGGTTGGCGGCGGCGTAACGGTCCGGTCAGATCCGGCTGCTGAATATGATGAAACAATCGCTAAAGCGCGTGGAACGCTTGCCGGATTTGAAGCCATGCTGGAGCGCGCCGAGTGATTTTAATTGTCGACAATTACGATTCATTCGTTGAAAACTTGGGGCGATATCTGCGCGAGGCGGGCGAGAAAACAGTCATTATACGAAATGATGAAGCGCACAAAGCAGAAAAATATGCGCCTGACGCCAGTGGCCTCGTAATATCGCCGGGACCGAAGACACCCACCGATGCGGGGGTTTCTTGCGACATCATACGCACATGGTCCTCGCGTCGGCCCCTGCTGGGCGTGTGTTTAGGACACCAGTGTTTAGCTGAGGTTTTCGGCGGGCGTACGCGGCGGGCTATTCGCGCCGTTCACGGAGAGGCGACACCGATAAGCCATAACGGCTCAGGTGTTTTGAAGGGAATAACGTCGCCGATGTTGGTGGGCCGATACCATTCGCTTGTTTGTGATTTGGCGCCTGATGGGCCGCTGAACATTACAGCGAAAAACGAAAACCAGGAAATCATGGCGGTGGAGCACCAATCTCGACCATGGTTTGGGCTGCAATTTCATCCAGAGTCTATTTTGACCTCTTTTGGTCGGAAGATAATCGATAATTTTCTCACTTACACCCAACGAGGAAAATAGCGGAATGATCTGGTTGAATGGCGACTTCCGTTCGGAAGGGAAAATTTCAATTAATGATCGCGGTTTTTTGCTCGGCGACGGCATTTTCGAAACCATACTTGTAGATCGCGGTCACGCATTTTTTCTTGATGCGCATTTGGATCGATTACGTATCGGGTTGGCGACAATAAAGATTGATTGGCGTATAGATGAAAAAGCAATTGCCGGAATTATTGGTGAATTGTTTTCGGTCAACAAGATTAGTGGTCTGGGCGCCGTCCGGTTGACGATATCGCGCGGTCCGGGACCGCGCGGCCTTCGAATGCGCGGTGCGGTGTCGTCAACGAGCCTATTGACAATTTCCGAGTTTAACCCACCGAAGGCCAGCCCTGCTGATTTGATTATCACAGAGGCGATCCGTCCCTGCGATAGTATTGCATCGCGTCACAAGCTTACGCACTACACTGATAATATTTTGGCAATTGGAGAAGCCGAAGCGGCCGGCGCCGACGAAGCGGTGATGATGAATCGGTTTGGACGGGTCGCTTGCGCGGCGGCGTCAAACGTTTTTGTTATTTTCGGTGATGGCGACGTAGTAACGCCACCGGTCGAAGAGGGCGCATTGCCGGGAATCGTGAGAGACAAGTTGATAGGAATGCCGTCGCAGTTCGTTGTCGAAAGACCGGTG
>JBCDAD010000117.1:0-1624 GCA_039186325.1 Pseudomonadota bacterium
GCGCCAAGAAGGTTCAAGTTCGGTCCATTGAGAATATATATGGACGGGATCGTCATCAGAAATGATCCTGCGGCTGATTGCGGGGCGCTCGTCCCCCCCGTATAAACCTCTTTAAGGAGTTTTCGGCAACCCATGCAAGCAAGCGAACTATTTGAATTCAGATGGATATCCTGTTGAACGGTGAGCGCCGGACCGTCGACGGCCCGCTTAACGTGATGGGCCTGCTTGATTTGCTGGCCCTTGAACCTCGGAAGATTGCTGTTGAACGCAATTTGGAAATTGTGCCGAAATCCCTTTATGCGGACACCGTTATCGCCGACGGCGACCGCATTGAGATTGTTCAGTTCGTCGGCGGCGGATAATCTATGCAAGACAATCTGACTGTTGCCGGTCGCGAATTATCGTCGCGACTTATCATTGGCACCGGCAAATACGAATCCTACGCGCAAAACGCGGATGCTGCGAAAGCTGCGGGCGCAGAAATGGTGACCGTCGCCGTGCGGCGCGTAAACCTGACTGATCGCACCAAGCCGATGCTTGTCGATCATCTCGATCCGGAGAAATATGTTTATCTTCCAAATACTGCCGGGTGTTTTACAGCGGAGGATGCGATTCGCACATTGCGCCTGGCGCGGGAAGCGGGTGATTGGTCGTTGGTGAAACTGGAAGTCTTAGCCGATCAAAAAACGCTTTATCCGGATATGGCTGAAACCTTGCGCGCTGCTGAACTGTTGATCGCCGACGGCTTTGACGTAATGGTCTATTGTTCTGATGACCCCGTTTATGCGCGCAAATTGGAAGACGTTGGATGTTGCGCCATTATGCCTTTGGGCTCGCTGATCGGCTCCGGGCTGGGCATTGTCAATCCAGTCAACATTCGATTAATCGTCGAACAGTCCTCCGTACCCGTTATTGTAGACGCCGGCGTTGGAACGGCGTCCGACGCTGCTGTAGCGATGGAGCTTGGTTGCGACGGGGTCTTAATGAATACGGCGATCGCGGAGGCTAAAGATCCCATCCGAATGGCGGGCGCTATGAAACACGCAGTGATCGCTGGGCGGGAGGCTTATCTGGCCGGCCGAATGCCCAAAAAACGCTATGCTGACCCGAGCTCGCCACTCGCGGGATTAATCTAGGGCAGGATTAATCTAGAGATTTCGCTTTTTGCAAAATTGTTCAGCTCGTCGTCCGGGCGCAACGGTTGGTCGCAGACCTTAACAAAGGTTAACCGCGACTAACCAAGGTTTAGTGAACGCCGGTGTCGGCTTGTGGCATAACGCATCGATCGGTCTTTCCCCCAAAAGAGCGCCGATTGAAATAAATTCAAGATAAAGAGGGTAATCCTATGAACACCAAATTATTAGCAACTGTCGCTAGCGCCGTTGTTTTTTCCGCCGGCGCTGCGTTCGCCGGACATCATGAAGGCGGCGAAAAAGACTGGGAAGCCAAAGTGGAAGAAAAAGTCGCGGCAATGGATGCCGATGGCAATGGTTCTGTAAGCGAGTCTGAATACCTCGCCTATAAAGCCGGCAAAGCGTCCAAAGAATGGACGAAAATGGCGGAAGGCGCAGGCGATGACGGTGAAGTGTCTGCTGACGAAGCCAAGGCGATGTACGCCGCCAAA